>QHZB01000338.1 GCA_003224525.1 Acidobacteriota bacterium
CCTAAGACGCGGCTGCTGGTCTTGAATTCGCCGAGCAATCCCACGGGCGGCGTCGTACCACCGGATGAGTTCGAGCGCATCCTGGCGATCTGCAAAAAGCACAATGTCTGGCTGATGGGCGATGAGTGCTATTCGCACTTCACCTACGAGCCGCACAAACCGTACTCCATCGCCAGCGCGGCGGGCTCGAAAGAAAACGTCATCATCATCGGCTCGGTTTCGAAAACGTTCGCGATGACCGGCTGGCGCATCGGCTACACGCTGGGACCGGAAGCCCTGATCCAGGCGCTGATCAAGCTGCAGAGCCAGTCCACGTCAAACGCAACGTCGATCGCGCAATACGCCGCGCTGGAGGCGATGCGCGGACCGATGGAAACCGTCCCGGTCATGCTCGCCGAGTACGCCAAGCGCCGCAAACGCATCGTAGAAGGCCTGCGCGCGATTCCCGGCGTGACCTGCGAATGGCCGGGCGGCGCGTTCTACGCCTTCCCGAATATTTCCGCGCACCTTTCGAGCGCCCCAGGCAAACCGGCGCTGGCGAAAACGTGCACGGAAATTTCCAAAATGCTCCTGGAAAAAGTGCAAGTGGCCGTCGTGCCGGGCGAAGCCTTTGGCGCACCAGGCTACCTGCGGCTCTCCTACGCCACCTCCATCGAGCGAATCGACGAAGGGCTTCGCCGACTCAAACGTTTTTTCTCTCGCGCTGAAGCCGCATCCTAAGCCGTGAGGCCCACCCCCACACGCATCGAGCCCATCTTCAGCCCGCGCCTCTGGGGGGCGCGCTCGCTAGCGCCTCTCTTCCCCGAAAAATCCAATTTGACGGAGCCGCTGGGCGAAGCCTGGCTCACGGGGGTGGATTGCCGGATCGCTTCCGGTCCATTCGCCGGAAAGACGCTCGGCGCGGCCTGGACGGAAATGCCCGCGGAGTGGCGCGGCAGCCAGCTCGCCGCCGAAGCGAACTTCCCTCTTCTCGTCAAATTTATTTTTCCAACCGAAAAACTCTCTCTCCAGGTTCATCCGGACGACGCTTACGCATCCGTCCACGAAAAGTCCGCAGGTGGCCGTGGAAAAACGGAGATGTGGCACGCGGTATCCGCGCTGGCCGGTGCGCAATTGCAGCTCGGACTGAAGCCGGGCGTGGACCAAGAGAAATTCCGTGCGGGATTGGGGTCACACACGTTGGAAGATCTCTTCGAAGTACAACCAGTCCGGACAGGCGACACTTTTTTCGCCCCTGCGGGCACGCCCCACTCCATCGGTCCAAACATGGTCATCTGTGAAGTGCAGGAGTATTCCGACTTGACGTACCGCGTTTACGATTTCGGGCGCGTTGATGCGCACGGAAAATCGCGCGAATTGCACATCGATAAAGCGCTCCAGGTGACCAACTTCGGGAAACCGGCGGGAGGGAAAGTGACTCCGCTGCTGCTTCCTGCCGATGGGGCCACCAGATCGCTGCTCGCTGCTTGCCGCTACTTTGCGGCAGAACGCTGGGAGTGTTCCGCGAAATGCGAAGTCCCGGTTGATCCCGAGCGGTTCGAACTCATCGTGATTCTGGAAGGCGCGGGCAGCTTTGCCTGGCCGGATAGCGCGGCGCGCTATCACCGCGGCGAATGCTGGCTGCTGCCCGCCTCGCTGGCGCGCATCGACGTTTTGCCGGAAACGGCGACGTCTCTGATCCGGACTTATGTGCCGGACATTCCCGTAATGCGAACGGAATTGCACCGCGATGGAATTTCAGCGGCGGCACTCGCGCAAGTTATTTTCGATTAAGAGTCGGTAACAATGGCGAAGGAAAAATTAACGGTCCACGCCGTAATCCTGGCTGGAGGGCGAGGCACTCGCTTCTGGCCGCGCAGCCGCACGCGCACTCCTAAACAGCTTTTGAACATCGTTGGCAAGGACACCATGCTCCAGCAGACCGTCGCGCGTCTGAAGCCGCTGATTTCCGCCGAGCGCATCTGGACGGTCACGAATGCGGAACAGGCCTCCGCCGTCCGCAAGCAGGTTCCGGCAGCCGCGCGCAAGCGCGTGCTGATCGAGCCGATGGGGCTGAACACCGCGGTGGCGATTGGGCTGGCGGCCATTCACGTGCGCCATACCGCGCACGCCGACGCGTTGATGGCGGTGCTCCCCGCCGATCACTACATCGAGCAGCCGCAAAAGTTTCGGGAGATCGTGAACGCTGCCCTCGACGTGGCTCGCGAGCCTGGGCGAATGGTCGTGCTTGGCATCCCTCCAACCAAGCCGGAAACGGGGTTCGGCTACATCGAAAGAACACGGGAACCGATCGGAACGAAAGACTTCCCGTTTTTTGCCGTGCGCCGATTCACAGAGAAGCCCGAACTGAAGCTTGCGCAAGAATACGTTGCTTCCGGAGACTATCACTGGAACGCCGGAATGTTTTTCTGGCGGGTTTCCACGTTTCTCGAGAATCTGAAACGTTTTCTGCCAAAGTCGCACGCGGCGTTGGAAAAGCTCGCTGCATTTATCGGAACCCGGAATTACGAACGCAAGCTACGAGAGATTTACCGGAAACTCGAAAATATCTCCGTGGACTACGCAATCCTGGAGCCAGCAACAAGGGCAGAAGGTCCACCGCGCGTGTTTGTGATTCCTGCGGAAGTGGGCTGGAGCGATATCGGCTCATGGGGAGCGGTACACGGGCTGCTGCTGGACAGGAACTCTTCGGACGGCAACGTCTTCGTCACTCCGGGCTACGCCCTCGACGCCCGCGGTAATTTCATCTCTTGCCCTGGAAAAATCGCCGCCCTGATCGGTGTGCACGACCTGATCGTCGTCGATACGCCCGACGCCCTGCTCGTCTGCGCGCGCGACCGCGCCCAGGACGTCGGAAAAATCGTGAAAGGGCTTGAAGAACAAAAACTAAGAAAGCTCTTGTAGGGGCCGCCTGCTGAGGCGGTCCGTCCGTCCTCCGACAACCAGGCCAATCCGGCTGTTTGGCAGGCATGTCGCATCGCTTATACTCACCTGCAATGACCTCTATTCGATTTGGAACCGATGGCTGGCGCGGCGTCATCGCGGAAGATTTCACGTTCGCGAACGCGCGGGTTGTGGCGCAGGTCATCGCCCGTTACGTCGTGCGCTGCGAAGATGCGAGCAAGGGCGTCATCATCGGCTACGACCATCGCTTCGCCTCGGACGGCATCGCTACGGCCTCCGCCGAAGTGGTCTCCGCCAGCGGCACACCCGTTTTTTTGACGGACAAGCCCTGTCCTACGCCGGCAGTTTCCTTGCTCGTGCGGCAGCGCGGAGCGGCCGGCGGCCTGATGATCACCGCGAGCCACAATCCCTATCAATGGAATGGTATCAAGTACAAAGCGAGCTATGGCAGCTCGGCATTACCTTCGATTGTCGCGCAGATCGAAAAAGATCTCGATGTGCTGCAGAAGGTATGCGTGCCGCCTCTCCCGCCGAGAAGAAATCTGATCCAGCCCCTGGAGCCGCGCGCACCGTATCTCGACACACTCGAAAAACTGGTCGATTGGCAACGGCTAAGGAAGGCAAAGTTCCGTTTCGTCTCCGATGTCATGCATGGCTCGGCTACTGGCTTGCTCCTCGAACTTTTCCGGCGCAATGGCATCGCCTGCGATGAAATTCGCGGGACGCGCGACCCGCGCTTTGGCGGCGTACACCCGGAACCGATCGAGCCGCACATCGAGGCCTTGCGGCAAGCGGTGCTCGCGGGAAAATTCGACGCCGGCTTGTGCGCCGATGGCGATGGCGACCGCATCGGCGCCATCGACCGTGACGGCACGTTCGTCAATCCCCACCAGATCTTTGCACTACTCGTATGGCACCTGGCGGGGACTCGCAACTTGCCGGGAGACATCGCCAAAACTTTTTCCGTTACCAAGCTCATCGACAAGCTTGCTGCCAAGTTCGGCCGCACACTTCACGAAACGCCCATCGGCTTCAAATACATCTGCGAGTTGATGCTCGAACAGAACATTTTGATCGGCGGCGAAGAAAGCGGCGGCATTGGCACCAACCTCTACATCCCAGAACGTGACGCCACTGTTTCCGCGCTCTTCCTCGCGGAATTGATGGCCTGGCATGGCAAATCGCTTGGCGAGCTGCTCGCCGTGCTAACTGCCGAATTCGGCGAGTATCATTACGGCCGCGTGGACCTCGATCTGAAACCAGGCCAAAAAGAAAAAGCCATCGCTCACCTTTCGGGTGTCAAACTCACCCGTATCCTTGATCTACCTGTGGTTCGCCGGGAAGATATGGACGGCATCAAGCTCTATCTGAGCGAGGTCGGGTGGGTGATGGTCCGCGCCTCCGGAACCGAAAATCTTTTGCGAGTGTATTGCGAAACGTCAAAATCCGAAACGACGCAGCGGGTTCTTCAGGCTGTGACCGGAATCGTCCAAAATCTATAGGTGTGCTTATGAAAACGGTCAATTTGAAAGAAAAATTCGCCCTCTTCTCCGACTACTACAACCCGCGCGTTATCGGCGAGGTCAACGACTGCCACGTCAAAGCCGTAAAGCTAAAAGACGATTTCATCTGGCATCATCATGACAACGAAGACGAACTGTTTCTGGTCGTGAAAGGTACTCTGCGGATGAAGTTCCGCGGCCACGAAGCCGTCGTCCACGAAGGCGAATTTGTCGTCGTTCCGCGCGGCGTCGAGCACTGCCCCGCCGCTGACGAGGAAGTCCACATCATCTTGTTCGAACCAAAGTCGACGTTGAATACCGGCAACATCACTAACGAAAGGACTGTCGCCCAGCTCGAGCGTATCTGAATTCCGCTCCCGCGGCGATCCACGACCAGCCATGGAACACCGCTTTTACACCCTCGACGTTTTCACCAACAACCGCTTCGAAGGCAACCCGCTCGCCGTATTCACCGACGGCGACGGACTTTCGGACGACCAAATGCTCGCCATCGCGCGCGAAATGAATCTCTCGGAGACCGTGTTTGTGCAAAAGCCGACGGAAGAAGAAGCACTCGCGCGCTTGCGCATCTTCACGACGAAAGAAGAACTCAAGCTCGCCGGACATCCGGTGATTGGAACCTGGTTCTTGCTCGCGGAGCTGGGCGTCGTTCCCGCGCAGGACGGCGGGGTGCACATCCTGCAAGAGACCGGCGCGGGCGTCTTGCCGGTGGAAATCCGCTTCAAGGATGGCCGCCCGCAGCGCGTGACCATGACTCAGAAGGAAGCCATCTTCAAGCCAGCGAAAATCAACAAGAAGAAGCTGGCCTCCGCACTGGGAATTTTGCCCAAAGATTTCGACCCCAAACTGCAACCTGAATTTGTATCCACCGGCATCTTCAACCTGATGGTGCCCCTGCGCAGTCGCGCCGCGCTGGGCAAAATCGCCATGAACATGACCGAACTCCGGCGGGTTCAAGGAAAAAACGCGACGATGGCTTACTGCTTCGCCCTTAGTGGCAATGGCAAGGCCTTCTCCCGCGGCATGCTGCCCTGGGAACTCTACGAAGACGCCGCGACGGGCTCCGCTGCTGGTTCGTTGGGCGCGTATCTTGTGCGAAACGGAAAATTGGCGCCGGGCCACACCTTGAGCATTCTTCAGGGCGCGGAAATGGGACGCCCAAGCCAGATCGAAGTGGAAGTCACGCAGAGTGGAAAGAAACTCGTCCCGCGCGTGAGCGGGGCAGCCGTGAAAGTTTTCGAAGGTACCATCCGCATCTAAGAAAAAAGATTTTTTGCCAACGAAAAAGGCCGTTCGAGAACTCCGAGCGGCCTTCTTTGCTTTTTTCCGAGACTAACAACTCAAAACTGACCACTAACTAAGGACTGCTCTTAGTGCCCGCGTTTGTCGTGGCGCAGGTCCTTGCGATCCTTGTGCAGGTCTTTCTTGTCCTTGTTGATGTCCTTCTGGTCCTGGTTGCGATCTTTGCGGTCCTTGGACAGATCCTTCTTATCGTGGTTGATGTCCCGCTGGTCCGCATTGCGATCCGCGCGGTCCTTGTTCAGATCCGTCCGAGCGTGATGGATGTCCCGCTGATCCTTATTCCGGTCGACGCGATCCGCGTGAAGATCCTTGCGATCAGCTTGCGCCTGTGCGCTGTTGTCGCCGTATTTCTTGTCATCGCGCACAAGCTGGGCCTTGTCGTGATTAATGTCGCGCTGGTCCTTGTTGCGGTCCGCGCGGTCCTTGTTCAGGTCCGTGCGATCGTGGTTGATGTCCCGCTGATCCGCGTTGCGGTCGGCGCGGTCCTTGCTCAGGTCGCGTTTATCGTGATTGATATCGCGCTGATCGGCATTGCGATCCGCGCGATCCTTGGCCAGATCTGACTTATCTTTTCGCATGTCTTTCTTGTCGTTCTGAATGTCCTGCTGCTGCGGAGTCGGATCCTGGCTCTGGGCATACACACTACCGGCGAGCAAACCGGCAAACACAACTGCGAACACACCTCGACGCCTTAGGAGTTCTGCGTTCATAGGTCTTCTCTCCTTTTAAATCGTTCCCGGAATTACCAGCACTCGCGAAATAAAACACCAGACGCGCCGTAAAGTTTCGCTACTCCATGTTCAGGTTTTCATGGAAGGAATTGAACCAAGCAGAATGAGATATAACTAGTTTACTTTCAATGACTTATGGACCGCGTCGAGGACGCCATTCACAAACGCCCCGGAATCTTCCGAGGAAAACTTTTTAGCCAATTCCACAGCTTCATTCAGCACGACTCTAGGCGGCGTGTCTGTGCCGTTCATTTCATGAATCGCCAGCCGCAAAATGGCGCGATCGATGGCCGCGAGCCGTTCCAACCGCCAGTTGTCGGCGTGCTTGACGATGATCGCGTCCAGCGTGGTGACTTCTTTCGCCGCACCCTCAAAAAGTTTGTTCGCGAATGCGCGCGTCTTGTCTGCCGCCTTTGCGCTTTTCCAGAATTTTACTTCCAGCTTGGTGAAATCCTGCTGGCTCATGTCCCACTGGAACAGCATCTGCATCGCAAACTCGCGGGATTTTGTGCGGAGAGACACGTTACTTGCGCCGCGGCTTTCCGGCAGGCGCCACTCTCGAATGCGCGGCGCGAAGTTTTCGTGACAGTTGAGCCATTTCGATGGCGGCGAGCCCCGCTTCGAATCCTTTGTTCCCGCCCTTGAGCCCGGCGCGGTTGATGGCCTGCTCCACAGTGTCGCACGTCAGCACACAGAACATAATGGGTAAGCCGCTGTCCATCTGCGCGAGCTGCAATCCGCGGGCGGTCTCCGAACAAACATAGTCATAGTGCGTCGTTTCGCCGCGAAGCACACACCCGATGGCAATCAACGCATCGTACTTCCCCGTCGCCGCCAGTTTTTTCGCCGCCAGCGGCAATTCGAATGCCCCCGGAACATGCACCACATCAACATCCTTGCTGTCCGCGCCTGCTCGCTCCAGCGCATCCACCGCCGCCGCAAGAAGCCGCTCGGTAATAAAGCTATTGAACCGGCTCACGACGACGCCAAAGCGAAAACCCGCCGCGCTCAGCTCGCCGCCAAATTTCCCGGGTTGTAATTTTTCTGCCATCGCACTGCGCGTCGCTCCTGTTTCTCCAAGTCCTTTACTTCCTCTATTTCCTTTACCTCATTTACTTCCTTTATCTCCCTTTGAACTGCGCCGGCCGCTTTTCCAAAAACGCCTTCGTGCCTTCGCGCATGTCTTCTGTCGCGCAAGCCACGCCAAAAAGCGTGGCCTCGAGGAAGAGACCTTCTTCCTGCGCCATTTCCACGCCGCGCTCGATCGCTTCCATGGTGAATTTCACGGCGAGGGGCCCGTTGGCGATAATCTTTTTCGCCATTGCTTCCGCGGCAGGAATCAGCTCCGCCGGCTCGTAAATATGATTGACCAGTCCGATGCGCTGTGCCTCTTCCGCCGTGATCATTTCGCCGGTAAGGCAAAGTTCGTGCGCCACACCCTTGCCGCACAGCCGCGCCAGCCGCTGCGATCCGCCGTAACCGGGAAGGATCCCGAGTTTCACTTCCGGTTGGCCGAGCTTCGCCGTTTTGCTGGCGATTCGAATGGTGCAAGAAAGCGCCAGCTCGCAGCCGCCTCCCAGCGCAAATCCATTGATCGCGCAGATCGATGGCTTCCCCATAGTTTCCAGCAGATGGAAAACGCCCTGGCCGAAGAGCGAAAATTCCTTACCGTTGACGGGTGTTTGCAGCGCCAGCTCGCTGATATCCGCGCCCGCCACAAATGCTTTTTCTCCCGCGCCCGTGAGAATCAACACGCGCACGGCCTGCTCATCCCGCGCATCGAGCAGGGCCTGCTGCAACTCTTCCACAGTCCTGCGGTTCAGTGCGTTCAGCACCTTCGGCCGATTGAAGGTGATGTACGCAATCCCGTCCCGCGTTGCGTACAAAATATTTTCGTAACCCATCTTTTCTCTCTTCTTCTCCGCTCTGCGTACTCTGCGTCTAGGCGTTATCTTTTTTCCTGCGTTCTAGGTACTCTGCTTGCCCCAGGCCCAAAAAGGCACCTCTGTTTTATCTTCATTTTTCCTACTGACAACTAAGAACTAACAACCAATTACTTTTAGAATTTCATGGCCCTCGGATTCTGCGGATCCGAGTAATCATAAAACCCCCGTCCCGACTTCCTCCCATTCCATCCAGCCAGCACCATCCGCTTCAGCAGCGGCGGTGCCGCGAATCGCCGTTCCTTGAACTCATCAAACATAATTTGCGAAATGTAATACGTCGTATCCAGACCGACAAAATCCAAGAGCGTCAGCGGCCCCATGGGGTGCCCGCACCCCAGCTTCATCGAATTGTCGAGGTCCTCGATCGACCCGACGCCCTCTTCCAGCGCTCGAATCGCATCCAGAAGATACGGCACGAGCAATCGATTCACGATGAAGCCTGTGGTGTCATGCGCGCGCACCGGGGTCTTGCCGAGTCTCGCTCCGAACGCCACGATCTCTTCGTAAACC
The DNA here is from genome assembly GCA_003224525.1 of Acidobacteriota bacterium. Taxonomy (GTDB): domain Bacteria; phylum Acidobacteriota; class Terriglobia; order Acidiferrales; family UBA7541; genus Acidiferrum. Next base: position 8,917 of record QHZB01000338.1, read on the forward strand.
GCAGGTTCCGTAGCAATCGTCCGCACCACTTCCACCAGCTTCATCATTGGCACGGGATTAAAAAAATGCAAACCGACGAAACGTTGCGGCCGCTTGGTAGCATTAGCGATCTCCGTGATCGTCAACGAAGACGTGTTGCTCGCAAAGATTGTCGATGTCTGACAGATCACATCCAGCGCCCCAAAAAGTTCTCGCTTCGCCGCAAGCTGCTCGATTATCGCCTCGACGATGACGTCGCAATCCTTGAGCTCTTCGACCTTCGTTGTTCCCTTGAGCCGTCCGCGAATTTCACCCTTCACCGCCTCCGTGATCGTGCCCTTCTCCGCCAATCGATTCAGGTTTTTCTCGATGCTCTTGAGCCCCTTGTCCAGTAATTCCGCGGTCACTTCGCGCACCACGGTTTCGAATCCCGCCGCGGCCGCCACCTGCGCGATTCCCGAACCCATCAGCCCACACCCCACGACTCCCACTTTTCGAATCGCCATGCTTTTCCTCGTAGAAGATGTTGCCGGCCAATCGGCAGAAAACCACGAACCCCGAATGCGAAAGTGTAGCAGAAATGGCCGATTCCTGATTCCACTCTGCGCTTCCTGGAGCGCACTCTGCGACTCTCGGTTATCTTTAGATCTTCGGTCTTTTTTCTTCACGGCCCGATGGGCGCAGTCACTCAATCAAGTTCCCATTGCCTCAACAATCATCGCGATTCCCTGCCCCCCGCCGATGCAGGCCGTCGCCAGCCCATACCGCAATCCATTCCGCCGCAACTCATTCAAGATGGTAATCGTCAGCCGCGTTCCGGATGCTCCCAGCGGATGGCCCAGCGCAATCGCGCCGCCGTTTACATTCGTCTTATCGCGATTCAATCCCAACATCTTTTCCACCGCCAGATACTGCGCCGCAAAAGCCTCGTTCACTTCCACCCGGTCCATCTGCTCCAGCGTGAGTCCTGCGAGTTTCAGCGCCTTCTGCGATGACGGCACCGGCCCAATCCCCATGATGCTCGGATCAACTCCCGCCACGGCCCACGACACGATTCGGCCCACGGGTTTCAATCCCTGCTCCTTCGCGATTTTTTCTCTCGTTACCACTACCGCGGCCCCGCCATCCACAATCCCGCTGGCATTCCCTGCGGTCACGATTCCGTCTTTCTTGAAGGACGGCGGAAGTTTCTCCAAAATTTCCATCGTCGTCTCCGGACGCCGGTGATCGTCTTCGCTCACAAGCATGGTCTTCTTCCCCTGCTTCACTTCCACGGGCACGATCTCTTCCTTGACGCGGCACGCCTTGTGAGCCGCGTCCGCCGCCTGCTGGCTGCGCAGCGCATACCCGTCGGCATCCTTGCGTGAAATATTATGTTGCTCGGCAAGTTTTTCCGCCGTCAGCGCCATCGGCAACCCGCAATAACTATCCGTCAGGCCCGCCATCAGGGAGTCTTCCAGCGCTCCTCCACCCAGCTTCAATCCTGTCCGCGCCCCGCGAACCACAAATGGCGCCTGCGTCATGTTCTCCATCCCACCTGCAAGCACCATCGTCGCTTCACCAAGCAACAACCGCTGCGCCGCCTGCGCAATCGCCTCAATCCCCGACCCGCACAACCGGTTCACCGTCACCGCCGGCGTTTCGATTTTCAGCCCAGCCTTCAATCCCACGTGCCTCGCGCCATAAAGCGCATCCGCACTGGTCTGCATCACATTGCCAAAAATCGCGTGATCAAACTCGCCCGGATCCACGCCAGCTCGCCGAATCGCCTCTTTCGAAGCATGTGCCGCCAGCTCAATCGCCGAAACATCCGAAAACGCTCCCGTATACCGCGCCATCGCCGTGCGCGCCCCCGCCACGATCACCACATCGGTAGGAAACATACTTCCCTCTCCTATTTGTCTCTAGCTGAGTCTTCGCATTCGAACGATTGTCATCCAGGGCAAAGCGAAGGATCTCATTCCCAAATGCCGCATGGCTCCGTCCTACTCGCCGCCCAATTCTTGCAGTGACCCGTGGCAGTTCTACACCGAGTCAACACTCAGGAGTCACAACTTCGGCGTCTCCAGCGCCACCACGATATCCCCGCCGCGCTTCCGCGCCTCTTCAATCGAAAACTCCGCGCGATTGATCAAATCCGTCACGATGTCTTCGCTGTCGTACTCGTGCTTGGCCACGGCTTCCACAATTCCCGCGCTCAGCGTGACTTGCGTCGAGTCCCACGGCGGCCGCAGCCCGGACGCCGCACGTCGCAGCTTATCCGCCAGATTCTGCGCACCCGCCAGCGTCGTATCCGGCAGGATAAACGCCAGCGACCACGCGGTGTATTTCACCGCCACGTCGTTCTGCCGCACCATCGGCTGCAACGACCGCGCCAGTTGTTCCAGAAAACGCTCCAGTGGCGATTCGCCCTGCTGCCGCAAAATCTCCGCGCCGCGATCGATCTGCAGAATCGTAAGCGCCAGCGGCGTCCCCTGCGTCCGCGCGCGGTCAGCTTCCGTCAACAAACAACTCTGGTACGAACTGCGGCTCAGCAAACCGGTGCGCTCATCGGAAACGCCCATGCGCCGCACCAGAGACCGCAGCCGTGTGTGACTGACACTCATGAGCATCTGATCGCCGATGGCCTGCAGGAAATACGCCTCATTCGGCTTCCACTTGTGCTCGTCGGCACTCCCCACGATCAACATCCCCGCGGGCATCTGCGTCTCTTTGTCCGTGATCATCACGCCCAGCGCCGTCGCCAGCCCCAGATCGCTCAGAATCGACCCTTCCGCTGCTTGCACCATGATTCCGCCGAGTTCATCCGGTTCGGCCTTCTCGATGTGTGCGAGTAACAGGACCACCTGTGCGCCGGGGGCGGGCTTCACCCCATGGGCGCAAAATTCCGCGGCCATTTCCGGCGGGCGACCCGGCGTGCCCACCACGGCCAGAGCGCGCGTCACGCGCAGATAGCTGCCGACCTCGTTGACCGCCGTGTTCAGCATCGCCCGCGGCGTTTGCTGGCGGAATATCTTTTGATTGACCTCGGAAATCTTTGACAGATCGCGCAGCGTCTCCGCCGAATAAACGCCGGTCTTCGAGGTAATGGGCACGGCCGCCTCGGCAACCGGTGCGGCAGGCGCGAGCGGCGCCGCGGGCGGCACAGGTGACGGTTCCGTCCTCGCTTGGGGCGTTCCTTTGGGCCACCAGTTTGCCATCTGGTAGAGATTGGCCAGCCGCGCACTCCGCTCTTCTTCCCCGGGGAACATCGCTGCGATTCTTTGCAGACGCTCCAATGCCTTATTCTGCAGCGAGTATTGCAAGAAAATCTCCGTCTGCACGATCAGATCTTCC
>QHZB01000339.1 GCA_003224525.1 Acidobacteriota bacterium
TCTCAAAGCACAACCCGAAGGTACAGTTCCGCGCGTTCGATTCGATCGATAACGCTCCGGAAGAGCGCGAGAGAGGAATCACCATTGCGGTTTCGCACGTGGAGTACGAAACGGCGAGCCGGCACTACGCGCACATGGATTGCCCGGGGCACGCGGACTACATCAAGAACATGATCACTGGCGCGGCGCAGATGGATGGCGCGATCCTGGTGGTGGCGGCGACGGACGGACCGATGCCGCAGACGCGGGAGCACATTCTGCTGGCGCGGCAAGTTGGCGTTCCGGCGGTTGTGGTTTTTCTGAACAAGTGCGACATGGTGGAAGACGCGGAGTTGCTGGAGTTGGTCGAACTGGAAGTTCGCGAACTCTTGAAAAGCTACCAGTATCCGGGCGATTCGATTGCTGTGGTGAAGGGATCGGCGCTGCAAGCGCTGAACGGGGACGCCAAGTGGGAAAAGACGATCGATGAATTGATGGAGGCAGTGGACAAGAACGTGCCTTTGCCGGTGCGCGACATCGACAAGCCGTTTGCCATGCCGATTGAAGATATTTTCTCGATTTCCGGCCGCGGCACGGTGGTCACCGGCCGAATCGAACGCGGCAAGGTGAAGGTTGGCGAAGAAATCGAAATCGTGGGCTTCCGTGCGACGCAGAAGAAAGTGGTGACGGGGGTGGAGATGTTCAAGAAGCTCCTGGACGAAGGCCTCGCAGGAGACAACGTGGGTTTGCTCTTGCGCGGCACGGAAAAAGAAGACGTGGAGCGCGGGCAGGTAGTGTGCAAGCCGGGAAGCATCACGCCGCACACGAAGTTCAAGGCCGAAGCGTACGTGTTGACGAAGGAAGAAGGCGGGCGCCACACGCCGTTTTTCTCCGGCTACCGTCCGCAGTTTTATTTCCGCACCACGGACGTGACCGGGGATATGAAGCTGCCGGCCGGCGTGGAGATGGTGATGCCGGGCGACAACGTGAGCTGCGAAGTGACTTTGATCACGCCGGTAGCGCTGGAGAAGGGGCTGCGCTTCGCGATTCGCGAAGGCGGCCACACCGTGGGCGCCGGCGCGGTCACTGAAATCATCGAATAGCGCGCAGCGCGCGAAAGGATTAAGCGATGCGCGAAATCATTACTTTGCAGTGCGGCGATTGCAAAAACCGCAACTACACAACGTCGAAAAACAAGAAGAAGCATACCGAGCGGCTGGAAACGAAGAAGTTCTGCAATACGTGCCGCAAACAAACGGCACACAAGGAAGTGAAGTAGCTTTTTGTTTTCGCAGGGGCGAGGGGCAGGCCGGTTTTGAATTTAGGGGAGTCGTCCAACGGCTAGGACTCCGGTCTCCAAAACCGGGTATGGGGGTTCGAATCCCTCCTCCCCTGCCAGAGTTTTGGCGTTCGCGGGGCGAACGTCGATCAAGAGGACAGACAGGAATGTCTGTCCTACGGGACTGAACGAGGATTCATGACCATGCAGACGGTCAAAGTGAAGAACGAAGAATCGCCAGGCAGCTCCATCACCGGAGCAGCGTCCGGCATCGGCGAAAAAGTTACCGGCACGATTGCCAACACGCGCGAATTTCTGCACGATGTTCGCGTGGAGATGAAGCAAGTGACGTGGCCTAGCCGCGAAGACGTGGTCGCGACTACCTGGGTAGTCATCGCCACGGTGGCGTTCTTTGGCGTGTTTCTCGCGGTGGTCGACAAGCTCGTGCAGCTGGGTGTGGCATACGTTTTCAAGAAGTTTGGCATCTAGAGGGGACCACAGAGCGATGGGCATGCAGTGGTACATCATCCATACCTACTCGGGCTTTGAGAAGAAGGTCAAAGAAAGCCTGGAGAGCCGCGTGGCCGCGTTCAGCCTGCAGGACAAGATCGGCCGCGTGATGATCCCGATGGAGGAAGTCGTCGAGGTGCGTGGCGGCAAGAAGGTGGTTTCGAATCGCATGTCCTATCCCGGCTATGTGCTGGTGGAGATGGACCTGGACGAAAACACCTGGCACACCGTGCGCTCCACGCCGCGCGTCACCGGCTTCGTGGGCTCGGCGACGTCACCGTCGCCGCTGACGGAAACGGAAGTCGACGGCATCATCAATCGCGTGCACACGCCCGAGGACCGCCCCAAGCCGAAGGTGGTCTTCGAGCGCAACGAGCAGGTGCGCATCGTCGATGGGCCGTTTGCGAATTTCAACGGTAACGTCGAAGAGATCGACAACGATCACAGCCGGTTGAAGGTTTCGGTGACGATTTTTGGACGCTCCACACCGGTGGAACTCGATTTTGCCAGCGTGGAGAAGCTGGGCTAGACACACGGGAGGCTTTGCAGGACGTGGGACGGTTCAAAAACAAACCGGCGGTTTCGAACCCCGCGACACCGTCGAGGGTAGAAGAGCTGGAACTCTTGGTGGGTAGCGCTGCTAGCTATAGCTGGTTCTTGCGGCAGAGGCTGGAAACTCTAGGCATGTGTTCTACCGGGAAAATGCAATTTCGCACGATTGACGGCCGAATTCTGGAGCGAGATGTGGCTCCGGTTTTTGTCCGCACGGACGGTCACGTCGGAGGCGACACAATCGTGATGGCTGAGTCCGGGGATGCCGAAGTGTTGGGGGCTCATACATTGGAGTCCTTGGGACTCGCAGCCGACGCGGTTTGAGAAAAAGCTGATTCCCACAGTGGGAATGGCTTTTATGGGTCAAATGAAATTGTAAGCTGCTCCACCGGAATCGTTTCTCGAGAGTTCGGGACCAGTCCGAAGGCAAAGATGGAGGACGAACGGATATGGCAAAGAAGATTCAGACAACCATCAAGCTCCAGTTGCCCGCGGGCAAGGCGACACCGGCGCCGCCGGTCGGCACCGCGCTCGGCCCGCACGGCTTGAACATCATGGATTTCTGCAAGCAGTTCAACGCCAAGACGGCCAAAGAGCCGGACGGGATGATTTTCCCCGTGCTTGTGACGGTGTACACGGATCGCACCTTCACCTTCATCCTGAAGACGCCGCCGGCTTCGGTGCTGCTGAAGCGCGCAGCCAACATCGCGAAGGGTTCCGCCGAGCCGAACCGCAACAAAGTCGGCAAGGTCACGAAGAAACAAGTCGTGGAAATTGCAAAGATCAAGCTTGTCGATCTCAACACCAGCAATCTGGAGTCCGCGGTGCGCACCGTGATGGGTACGGCGCGCAACATGGGCCTGGAAGTCGTGGAAGCTTAGAAGTTCAGGCGCTATGAGGTCGAAGGGATAGAACCCAATGACGAAGAAGGCCGGCAAGAACGTGGAGAAGGCGCGCAAGCTGGTAGAAGTGCGCCCGTACAAGCTCGGCGAAGCGGCCGAGCTATTGAAGAAAACGCATCACACCAAGTTCAACGAAACCGTGGAGCTGGCGATCAATTTGGGTGTTGATCCAAAGCATTCCGACCAGGTCGTCCGCGGCACTGTGGGTTTGCCCAATGGACTCGGCAAGACCGTTCGAGTGCTGGTGATTGCCGGCGGTGAAAAAGTTCGCGAGGCGCAGGAAGCCGGGGCGGATTTCGTCGGCGGCGACGAAATCGTGCAAAAAATCATGGAAGGCTGGACGGACTACGACGCCGTGATCGCCACGCCGGACATGATGCGCTCGGCCGGAAAGCTGGGTAAAGTGCTCGGCCCCCGTGGCCTTATGCCCAACCCCAAGACCGGCACAGTCACCTTCGAAGTGGCCAAGGCGATCAAGGAAGTGAAGGCCGGTAAGGTGGAATTCCGTGTCGACAAGGCGGGGATCGTTCACTGCCCGATCGGCAAAATTCAGTTTGATGGCGCGAAGCTCGCAGAGAACGCCCACGCGGTAATCGAGGCGGTGGTCAAAGCCAAGCCGGCTGCAGCCAAGGGCAAGTACGTGAAGAAAATCACCATGACTTCGACGATGGGTCCGGGCATCACGATCGACCTAACCGAAGTGGAAGCCATGGCCGCCGCCGCGTAGTTGAGCAGCGCACGCCAGCGGAGCGAACTGATGAAGAATCGCAACGAAAAACAACAGGACCTGGACAAGCTGAAGACCGAGCTCGCGAAAGTATCGACGGTCATTCTCTCGACCTTTCAGGGCATCACGGTCGAAGACGACACCAAGCTCCGCCGCGCCGTCGAGGCCGCGGGCGGCAAGTACAAGGTTGTGAAAAACACGCTCGCGGAGCGTGCCGGCGCGGGCACCCCCGCTGAGAACCTGCTCAAGAACCTGAGCGGAACGAATTCGATCGCCTACACCGCGGCCGACCCCGTCGCGCTGGCGAAGGCGCTCACCAGGGTTGCCAAAGACGTCCCGGCGTTTCAGTTCAAGTCCGGCGTTGTCGAGGGCCGTGTCATTTCCATCAGGGAGATTCAGCAGCTTGCGAATCTTCCGTCGAAGGAGGAGTTGATCAGCAAGATCATGTTCCTGCTGAATGCTCCGGCGCAGCGCATCGCCATGGCGCTCAACGCGTTGCCGCGCAACCTTGCGGTGACCGTCAGTGAAGCCATCAAGGCCAACAAGTTTGGGTCCGGCGGGGCCAGTGCGGCACCACGTGCTGAACCGGCTCCCGAAGGAACCCAGTAAGTTCAATTTCTAGAATTGAGAGGAGAAGAAAGAGTCATGTCGAAAGTCGATACGATCCTGGAAGAAATCAAGGGGCTGACGCTGCTGGAGGCGTCCGACCTCGTGAAGAAGATGGAAGAAACCTTCGGCGTCTCTGCGGCTGCGGCCACGGTTGTGGCGGCGGGCGGCGGGGCGGCAGCAGGCGGCGCGGCACCGGCGGAAGAAAAGACCGAATTCTCCGTCGTGCTCACGGACGTTGGGGGCAACAAGATCAACGTCATTAAAGCGGTCCGCGAAGTCACCAGCCTGGGCCTCAAAGAAGCCAAGGACCTGGTGGATGGCGCTCCGAAGACCGTCAAGGAAGGCGTCAACAAGGACGAAGCCGCTTCGATCAAGAAGAAGTTCGAAGAGGCCGGCGCCAAGGTCGAGATCAAGTAGTTTGCCGGCCCCGGCTTGGCCGGGGTCACGCTGGAATTGTCGCAGTACGGTTTTTTTGGGTGGGGGCGCGGTCGAGGAAGCGGACGGACCGCGCCAAAGGAATTCGCGTACGCAAGTCGAAGCCGGTACCAGTTACAGAACCACGGGCCCTTTTCGGGCCCCCCGCAGCCGTGTGCGGAGCGATCCCGGGCAGGTCGTTTCGCGCGGCGGTGATGTGTCCTTTCTCCGTTTCTTCCTATTTTGCCCAAAAGGGATGAGGTAGATCACGCATGCCGAATAGCAATCAGCACGTCCGGGAACGCCAGCGTTTGGATTTCGCGAAAATCCAGGGCTCCATCCAGATTCCCAACCTGATTGAAGTCCAGATGAAGTCGTATCAGCGCTTCTTGCAGATGGACCTTCTGCCGAGCGAGCGCGATGACGGCGGGCTGCAGTCGGTGTTCACTTCGGTATTTCCGATCAGGGACTTCCGCGAGATGTCGCAACTGGAATTCGTGGACTACTCGATCGGCAACTGGGAGTGCAAGTGCGGAAACCTGAAGGGCCTGCACCACCTCCGCGCGACGTGCCGCAATTGCGGCGCGTCCGTGGTCACCAATCCGTATCAGACCGGCGACGTCATCTGCCACAAGTGCGGCACGTTCAACAAGAACACGCCGACGTTCTGCAACAAGTGCGGCGATCCGGTCGCCATGCAACTGAAGTATGACGTGAACGAGTGCCAGGAGCGCGGCATGACGTACTCCGCGCCTCTCAAGGTCACTATCCGTCTGACCATTTACGACAAGGATCCCGATTCCGGCGCGAAGACCATCCGCGACATCAAGGAGCAGGAAGTTTTCTACGGCGACATTCCGCTGATGACGGAGAACGGCACGTTCATCATCAACGGCACCGAGCGCGTCATCGTTTCCCAGTTGCACCGCTCGCCGGGCGTTTTCTTCGAGAGCGCCAATAACCGCAGCTACTTCCTCGGGAAAATCATTCCGTACCGCGGGTCGTGGGTCGAATTCGAATACGACACGAAAAACATTCTGTATGTTCGAATCGACCGCAAGCGCAAGTTCCTCGGCTCAATCTTCCTGCGCGCGCTGGGCATGAAGTCCAACGAAGATATCCTGCGCACGTTTTATCAGGTCGAGCGCATCTCGCTGCGCGACAAGGACCTCTTCTGGAACGTTTCGCCCGGAATCGTGGACCGCAAGCTGGCCCACGAGATCCGCAATCCGAAATCGGATGAAGTGATCGTCGGCGCGCACAAGCGCATTACCGAAAATCTCTTCAAGGAACTGATCAAGGCGAAGATTTCCCAGGTGCGCGCCGCGCTGGCCGACCTCGAGGGCGCGTACAGCGTCGCCGACGTCGTCAACCGCCAGACCGGCGAAGTTTTGCTGGAAGCCAATAAGCCGCTGACCGCCGATCTCTGGCAGGCGTTTGCCGAAGGCGGCATCAGCGAAGTCGACGTGTTCTTCCCCGAGCGCGACGACATCGGCCTGGTGCTCTCGCGCACGCTGGACAAGGACTCCATCCGCTCTTCGAAGGAAGCGCTCATCGAGATCTACCGCAAGCTGCGCCCCGGCGATCCACCGACCCTGGAAACGGCCACGAACCTTTTCCGCGGCATGTTCTTCGACCCGCGCAAGTACGATTTCAGCCGCGTTGGCCGCCTGAAGTTCAACATCAAGATGGGCCTGGACACGCCCCTGGATAACCGCACGCTGGATGCGCCGGACTTCGTTTCGGCCATCAAGTATCTCTTCAAGTTGCGCAAGAACATTGGCGTCGTCGACGACATCGACCATCTCGGCAACCGCCGCGTTCGCGCGGTTGGCGAGCTGCTCGAAAACCAGTTCCGCATCGGCCTGGTCCGCATGGAACGCGCCATCAAGGAAAAGATGAGCGTGTACCAGGAAATGTCGACGGCCATGCCGCACGACCTGGTAAACGCCAAGCCGGTTATGGCCGCGATCCGCGAGTTCTTCGGTTCGTCGCAGCTCAGCCAGTTCATGGACCAGACCAACCCGCTCAGCGAAATCACGCACAAGCGGCGTCTCTCGGCCCTTGGGCCTGGCGGTCTGTCGCGCGAGCGTGCCGGATTCGAAGTGCGCGACGTGCACCCGACGCACTACGGCCGTATCTGTCCGATTGAAACGCCGGAAGGCCCGAACATCGGCCTGATCAGCTCCTTGAGCTGCTTTGCGCGCATCAACGACTACGGCTTCATCGAATCGCCCTACCGCAAAGTCAAGGCCGGCCGCATCGTCGATTACGTTCAGATCATCAATGCCGGTGACAGCGAATTCAAAGCCGGTGAAATCGTCGAGAAAGACAAAGTCGAGGATCTCAACGAAGAGCTCAAGCGCCGCAAGGTAGTTTACGAGCCGTATTGCTTCTATCTTTCCGCTTGGGAAGAAGACAAGTACGTCGTCGCGCAGGCCAACGTCTCGCTCGATGAACGACTGAAAATCACTACCGAGCTGGTCAACTGCCGGCAGGCCGGCAACTTCGTTCTCAAGAGCCGCGATGAAGTCGATTACGTCGACGTTTCGCCGAAGCAGCTCGTTTCCGTGGCCGCCAGCTTGATTCCGTTCCTTGAAAACGACGACGCCAACCGCGCGCTCATGGGTTCCAACATGCAGCGCCAGGCCGTGCCGCTCATTAAGGGCGAAGCGCCGCTCGTCGGCACCGGCATGGAACGCGTCACTGCGCGCGATTCCGGCGCGGTGGTGCTCTGCAAGCGCGAAGGCATCGTCGATCAGGTCGACTCCGAGCGTATTATCGTGCGCGTGGAGTCCGATCACTCCGGCGTGCTCAGCCGCGAAGTGGGCGCGGACATCTATCAGCTCATCAAGTTCAAGCGTTCGAACCAGAACACTTGCATCAGCCAGAAGCCGCTGGTTCGCGTGGGCGACCGCGTGAAGAAAGGCCAGGTTCTTGCCGACGGCCCCTGCACGGAGCGCGGTGAACTGGCTCTCGGCCGCAACGTTCTCGTAGCCTTCCTGCCCTGGCGCGGCTACAACTTCGAAGACGCCATCCTGGTCAGCGAAAAGCTGGTCAAGGACGATTACTACACCTCGATTCACATCGAGGAGTACGAAATCGAAGCGCGCGACACCAAGCTCGGCCCCGAGGAAGTCACTCGCGATATTCCCAACATCAGCGAGTCGTTCCTTCGCAACCTCGACGAAAGCGGAGTCATCCGCATCGGCGCAGTCGTGAAACCAGGTGACATTCTTGTCGGCAAGGTTACGCCCAAGGGCGAAACCACGCTCACGCCGGAAGAAAAACTGCTCCGCGCCATCTTCGGCGAAAAGGCCGGCGATGTTCGCGACGCTTCTCTCTACTGCCCGCCGGGCATCGAGGGCACCATCGTGGACGTCAAGATCTTCACCCGCAAGGGCGGAGAAAAGGACGAACGACACAAGGCCATCGAAGCCACGCAGGTCTTCAAGCTGGAGAAGAACCTCGCCGACGAAATCCGCATCCTCACGGATGAGCGCCTCAAGCGCCTCTCGGATCTTCTCGGCGGAAAAATTCTCCAGGCCGACCTGCACGACGAGAAGACCAACAAGCGGCTGCTGACCAAGGGCGTCGAACTCACGCGCGAGATCATCGAGAAAATCTCCACGCGCAACCTCAAGCGTCTGAAGCTCAATGAAAAGGACCCGCTGCTCATCGAGAAGATCGAGGAAGTCGAGGAGATGACCTCGCGCCAGATCGACGTGCTCCGCAAGATCACCGAGGAGCGCAAGGACAAGCTCAAGAAAGGCGACGAGCTGCCCCCGGGCGTCATCAAGCTGGTCAAGGCCTACATCGCCATGAAGCGCAAGCTTTCCATCGGCGACAAGATGGCCGGGCGCCACGGCAACAAGGGCGTCATCGCCCGCATCGTGCCGCAGGAAGACATGCCGTACATGCCGGACGGCACTCCGGTGGAGATCGTTCTCAATCCGCTCGGCGTTCCTTCGCGTATGAACGTTGGACAGGTACTCGAGACGCACCTCGGCTGGGCTTCCAAGGAACTCGGCAACAGCCTCAAGCGGCTTCTCAGCAAGGAAGTGAAGGCCGAGGCGCTGCGCCGCTGGTTCCGGGAAGTGTTTACGGAAACCGCGGTGTGGAAGACACTCGCGAAACTCAGCGACGATGAGTTGCTCGAGTACGCCGAAGGTTTTCGCGAGGGCATTCCCTTCGCCACGCCGGTTTTCGACGGCGCGCGCGAAGCGGAAATCCGCCACCTGCTCGAAGTCGCGGGTCTGCCGCACGCCGGCAAGATCAACCTCTTCGACGGCATGAGCGGCGACCAGTTCGACCAGCCGGTCACCGTCGGCTACATCTACATGCTCAAGCTTTCGCATCTCGTCGACGACAAGATTCACGCGCGCTCCATCGGGCCGTACTCGCTCATCACCCAGCAGCCGCTCGGCGGCAAGGCGCAGTTCGGAGGCCAGCGCTTCGGCGAAATGGAAGTCTGGGCGCTGGAAGCCTATGGCGCAGCGCACATCCTGCAGGAGCTGCTCACCGCGAAGTCGGACGACGTCTATGGCCGTGCGAAGATTTACGAGGCCATCGTTAAGGGAGAACCGGGCATCGAGCCCGGCGTGCCCGAATCGTTCAACGTGCTCGTCCGCGAGTTGCAGTCGCTCTGTTTGGACGTCGAGTTGATGAAGCGGCAGAAGCCGGCAGGGGATAAAGCCGCCGATTAGTTACGCATCTTGCTGGTAGTGGCGCAGCATGCTGCGCCACTACCAGGCAGCCAACTCGAGTTTGTAGTTTTCGGTAGTTGGGTTCTCAGCCGGTTCGGTGTTCTTCAGTTGAGTGCATCGGATCGCGGCCCCGGCGAAAGCTGGGGAGGGAGGAAACCACCTTGTATCGCAGCAGCCCTTATGATCGCGCCAGTTTGATCGCCGATTTCGATTCCATTCGCATCAGCTTGGCGAGCCCGGAAAAAATTCGTTCCTGGTCTCACGGCGAAGTTACCAAGCCGGAGACCATCAACTACCGCACGTTCAAACCCGAGCGCGACGGCCTGTTCTGCGCCAAGATTTTTGGCCCCGTCACTGACTGGGAATGCCTGTGCGGCAAGTACAAGCGCATGAAGCACCGCGGCGTTATCTGCGATAAGTGCGGCGTCGAAGTTACCTTGAGCAAGGTCCGCCGCGAGCGCCTCGGCCACATCGAGCTGGCTTCGCCCTGTTCGCACGTGTGGTTCTTCAAGGGCCTGCCCAGCCGTATCGGCTACTTGCTGGACATTTCCATGCGCGATCTCGAGCGCATTCTTTATTTCGAAGCGTTCGTCGTCGTGGATCCCGGCGAGGTCGCCATTCTCCGCGAGCGCGAAGTCCTGCTCGAAGACAAATATCGCGAACTGCAGAAGGAATACCCGGGCCAGTTCACCGCCAAGATGGGGGCGGAAGCCATCAAGGAGCTTCTCCGCCGCGTCGAAGTGGACAAGCTGTCCGAAGAGCTACGCGAAAAGATGAAGAGCGATCCGTCGCTTCAGAAGCGGATCAAGTTCGCCAAGCGCCTCAAGGTGCTCGAAGCCTTCCGCAAGAGCGGCAACAAGCCGGAGTGGATGATCCTCGACGTGATTCCGGTTCTTCCGCCGGAGTTGCGCCCGCTGGTGCCTCTGGACGGCGGCCGCTTCGCCACTTCCGATTTGAACGACCTGTATCGCCGCGTCATCAACCGCAACAACCGGTTGAAGAAGCTCATGGAGCTGCGCGCGCCGGACGTCATCGTGCGCAACGAAAAGCGCATGCTTCAGGAAGCCGTCGACGCCTTGTTTGACAACGGCCGCCGTGGCCGCGTTCTGCGCGGAACCAACAACCGTCCGCTCAAGTCTCTCAGCGACACGCTCAAGGGCAAGCAGGGGCGTTTCCGCCAGAACCTTCTCGGCAAGCGCGTGGACTACTCCGGCCGCTCCGTCATCGTCGTCGGGCCGGAACTCAAGCTCCACCAGTGCGGTCTCCCCAAGAAGATGGCGCTCGAGCTCTTCAAGCCTTTCATCTATCACAAGCTCGAAGCCCAGGGCCATTGCACGACCATCAAGCAAGCCAAGGAGATGGTCGAGCAACAGGAAGCCGTCGTTTGGGACATCCTGGAAGACGTCATTCGCGAACATCCCGTGATGCTCAACCGCGCCCCGACGCTTCACCGCCTCGGCATTCAGGCGTTCGAACCGGTTCTCGTCGAGGGCAAAGCCATCCGTATCCACCCGCTGGTCTGCACTGCGTTCAACGCGGACTTCGACGGCGACCAGATGGCCGTGCATATCCCGCTTTCGCCCGAATCTCAGGTCGAAGCGTCCGTGCTCATGCTCAGCTCGCGCAATATCCTGTCGCCCGCTCACGGCTTGCCGCTGGCCGTGCCGTCGCAGGACATGGTCCTCGGCATCTACTATCTGACCAAGAACAAGCCCGGAGCCAAGGGCGAAGGCCGCGTTTTCGGCGCCACCGATGAAGTCGTCCTCGCGCTGGAAGCCGGCGAAGTGGAACTGCTCACGCCCATTCGTCTGCGCTACACCGGTGAAGTCATCGACCTCACCACCGCGTACGACAACCAGGACGTGCCGCACACCGTACCCGTGAAGATGGAGCGCCAGTTCATTCAAACGACCGTGGGGCGCGTCATTTTCAATTCGCATTTGCCGGAAAAATTCCCTTACGTGAACGGCCTCCTCAAGAAAAAGGGCGTTCAGCAGCTCGTCTATTACGCTTACTTGCGCTTCGGCCTCGAGGACACCGTCGTGCTGCTCGATCACTTGAAGGAACTGGGGTTCACCTACGCCACCAAGTCCGGCATTTCGATCGGCATCGACGACATGCTCATTCCGAGCGACAAATACAAGCTCGTGGAAAACGCCGAAAAGGAAGTCGTCAAGGTGCAACAGCAATACCTCGACGGCGCCATCACCAACGGCGAGCGCTACAACAAGGTCATCGCCATCTGGGGCGACATCACCGAGCGCGTGGCCGATGAAATGTTCAAGGCCCTTGAGAATCAGGACAAAGAGGGCAACATCAACCCCGTCTACGTTATGGCGGATTCCGGCGCGCGCGGTTCGAAACAGCAGATCCGCCAGCTTTCCGGCATGCGCGGTTTGATGGCCAAGCCTTCTGGCGAAGTCATCGAAACGCCCATCACTTCCAACTTCCGCGAAGGCCTTACCGTGCTGCAGTACTTTATCTCGACGCACGGCGCGCGCAAGGGCTTGGCCGATACGGCGCTCAAGACCGCCGATTCCGGCTACCTCACCCGCCGCCTCGTCGACGTCGCGCAAGACGTGATCATCAACGAGCGCGATTGCGGCACGAGCGACGGCATCTTCGTTGAACCCATCGTCGAAGCCGGCGTCGAAGTCGAGCCGCTCCGCGACCGCATCGTGGGCCGCGTTTCCCTCGACAAGATCAAGGACTTCGAGGGCACCGTCATCGTCGACGTCAGCCAGGAAATCACCGAAGAGCTCGCCAACCAGGTGCAGGGCGCGGGTATCGAGCGCGTGCGCATCCGTTCCGTGCTCACTTGCGAATCCCGCCGCGGTGTTTGCGCGCTATGCTACGGGCGCAACCTCGCCACGGGCCGCATGGTTGAGCTTGGCGAGGCCGTCGGCGTCATCGCCGCGCAGTCCATCGGCGAACCCGGCACGCAGTTGACCATGCGCACCTTCCACATCGGCGGAACCGCCACGCGCGTCTCCGAGCGCTCCACGCTCGAAGCGCGCAACAACGGCGTTGTCAAGTTCGTGGACATGAAGTTCGTCGAAGGCCGTGGCGGCACTTCCATCGCCATGAACCGCGCCGGACTGATCGCCATCGTCGATGAAAAGAACCGCGAGAAGGAGCGCTACCACGTCGTTTACGGCGCGCGCCTCCGCGTCAAGGACGGTGAACACGTCACCCACGGCCAGATTCTTGCCGAATGGGATCCCTTCACCTTCTCGATCCTCACCGAAACCGCCGGCTCCGTGAAGTTTGACGACCTGCGCCCCGGCTTGACGATCGAAGAGCAGGTGGACGAAGTGACCGGCCTCTCCCAGGACGTCGTCACTCTGCCTCCGGGCGATGAAAAGCATCAGCCCGCGATTCTGGTACGCGATTCTTCCGGCAAGGTCAGGAAGAAATACCTCATGCCTTCCCGCGCCCACTTGATGGTCAAGGATGGCGATGAGGTCCAGGCCGGCGACGTGCTCGCGAAGATCCCGCGCGAAACCACCAAGACCAAGGACATCACCGGCGGTCTCCCGCGCGTTGTCGAACTTTTCGAGACTCGCAAACCCAAGGACCCCGCGGTCATCAGCGAAATCGATGGCAGCGTTCGCTACGGCGATATCGCCAAGGGCATGCGCAAAGTCTACGTCGAAAGCGAGGATGGCAAGACCACCAAGGAATACTCCATCCCCCGCGGCGTGCACATCAACGTTCAGGAAGGCGACCATGTCAAGGCCGGCGAGGCCCTCATCGATGGCCCGCTCAACCTGCACGACTTGCTCGCCGTCCTCGGCGAAAAGTTCACACAATCGTACCTGGTCAATGCCATTCAGGAGGTTTACCGCCTCCAGGGCGTCAACATCAACGACAAGCACATCGAGACCATCTCGCGCCAGATGATGCGCTGGGTCAAGGTCGAGGACGTGGGCGATACCACGTTCCTCCTCGAGGAGCAGGTGGACAAGTTCCGCTTCCGCGAGGAGAACGATCGCGTCATCGCCGATGGCGGCCGCCCCGCAACGGGCCGTCCGCTGCTCCTCGGGATCACCAAGGCGTCGCTCTCGACCGATTCGTTCATCTCCGCCGCGAGCTTCCAGGAGACCACCCGCGTCCTCACGGAAGCGGCCGTCGCTGGCAAGGTGGACTATCTCCGAGGCCTCAAGGAAAACGTCATCATGGGCCGCCTCATCCCCGCCGGTACGGGCCTCGAGCACTACCGCAGCATTCAGTTGCTGACGGAAATGCCTGCCCCTGCTCCCATGGAGGAGATTCCGGAAGCCGCCGAGCTCACTGCAGAAGAAGCGGCCGCGCTCGACTTCCTCCAGAAGGACACCGAAGTGGACGCCGCCACCGAAGGCTAAAGCTCCTTTTTGGCCTGTCTTTATTATTAGGCGGGGCAAAAAAAAACCAAATCAGACGGCGCTCCGGCTCGGCCGGGGCGCCGTCGTTGTTGTTGTTGTTGTATGCAACTCTTGACATCCTCCTCTCCCTGAAGGAAGAGGATTCCTACGGCCTCTCGCTGGTTTTTGCTAGATGGCTTCGGTGGGTTCCTCCCACAGCGCCCTTATATCAGGCGAGGACCACGAAGAGGTTTCACTTTTGGGCTGCCCGCCCATAGGTCTTTTGGACGAAGAGGAGTAGAACCATGCCGCCAAGAAATCAAGCGCGCGACAGGGCCTTATATCCCAGGCCTAAAACGCCGAGGCTTTACGGCCCGCTCGGTAAAGGTGTCCTTCAGGAACTTCCTGCCGCTGCTTTGATTGCTGAAATCCAGTTGGAATTCTTACAATAAGGGGTATAGCTCGTACCGGCGGATGACTCCTGGCTCACGAGGGTCCCGTCCACTTTCATGCTCGAAGACAACCAACGCGTCCCCCCTAACCCCGGCCGCTCCGCGCAGCAGGCTGACCAGCGTGCCGCCATCACCTCCCGCTTCGAGCAGTTCGAAAAGCGGCAGAGCGAGCTCTGGCGGCTCACTTTTGTCGTCCTCTTTGTCCTTGCCGTGTTTTTCGCCTGGACGTCCTGGGGTTCCATTCGTTCCTTCGCGCACCGCTACGAAGTAGCGTTGCCGGTCCTCTTTGTCGTTCTCATCGGCCTCTTCGGCTGGTACATGTGGAATAAGACGCACGAGATCTCCGAGTTGCGCGGGCTCATGCGCGGCCTCGAACAGCGCGAGGCTGATCCGCCGAGTGGCAAACAGCTCGATCAGCTGTTTGAAATCATCTCCCGTTCGCAGCAGGGCTATCGGGACCTGATCGACTCTTTCGACGACGTTCTGCTCGCCCTCACGCTCGACGGCCATATCCGCGCCGTCAACCGCAGTTTTTCCGATCTTGTCGCCACCCCCTTTCAGGACCTTATCGGCAAGCCCATCACGGATTTCTTGCAGGAAAGCACCGGGGAGGGATCCGAGCTTTTGCGGCGCGCCATGCCCCGGTTCATGGAACGCCGCCAATGGTCCGGTGTCCTTCAGGTGCGGCTGAAGGGCCAGGCGGCGCTCTTTTACTTCGATTGCGTTGCCCATGCCATGATGCGCAACGGCGAAATCCACGGCATCACCGTTCTGGGGCGTGATATATCCGCGCTTCGCAAAAACGAAGCTCGTTTCACCGAACTCTTTGAATCGCTCCTGGAAGGCATTTACATCACCACGCCCGACGGACTCATTGTGGATGCCAACCCTGCGCTGGTGCGCATGCTGGGCTACGATTCCAAGGAAGAATTGCTGAAGAGACGGGTTGCCGAAATCTTCGTCGACCGGTCGGAGCGAAAGACCATCCAGGAACGAATCGAGCGCGAGCCGATGATTCAGGCCCGGGAGATCACCCTGATTCGCAAGGACGGCACTTCCATCGTTTGTTTGAACACCGCTTCTGCGGCTCGCGACAATACCGGTCGCGTGGTGCGCTATCAGGGCGCGCTCACGGACATCACCGAGCGCCGCGAGATGGAGCGCCGCCTCCACCAGCAGCAGGAATTTGCCCGCCGTCTCGTCGACAGCTTCCCCGATCTCATCCTGGTGCTCGATACCGAGGCCCACTACAACTTTGTCAGTCCTCGTTGCAAGGAGATACTCGGGTACGACGTTGAAGATATGCAAAACCTGGAATTTGGCGGCCGCACCCATCCGGAGGATTTGCCCTCCGCCCTGTCACTCTACAAGGACATCATCGCCGGTACGCAGACTTTTGCCTCTCTCGAAATTCGCGTGCGCCACAAACTGGGAGACTGGCGCCGGATTCGTTTCAATTTCAGTCCTCTATCCGATGAACAGGGCAATATCGAGGGCGTGGTTCTCTCCGGCCGCGATGTTACCGATCTCAAGCGTCTGGAGGAACAGCTCATCCAGGCCGAGAAACTTGCTGCCATGGGACAGATGCTCGCCGGCGTCGCCCATGAGCTGAATAATCCCCTTACGGCCATCCTCGGCGTTACCGAGCTTCTCCGCGAGCGCCTAGGAGCCGATGACTCCACCAAGCGCCAACTGGAACTGACGCACCGCCAGGCCCGCCGCGCCGCGCGCATCGTCCAAAATCTTCTCGAATTCTCACGTCCCGCTTCGCCGCAGAAAAAGCCCCTCGATCTCAACAACCTCCTCGAGCGCACCCTTCAGTTGCAAGAACACTCTTTGCGCCGCAACAATATCAAGGTGGATTTCCATCCAGAAGCCGATCTTCCCAGCGTCATCGGGGACGCCAACCAGCTCATTCAGGTGTTTCTGAACCTGATCACCAACGCCGAGCAGGCCATCCGCGAAGTCCGCGACACCGGCCGCATCCAGATTCGTGCCGGCCGGATCGGCGGGCAACTTTCGATCACCGTTCAAGATGACGGCGTGGGCATCCGCCCAGAAGCGCTTCCGCGCATCTTCGACCCCTTTTACACCACCAAGCGTCCCGGCGGCGGCACCGGCCTGGGGCTCAGCATCTGCATGTCCATCATTCGCGAGCACGGCGGAAACATCGAAGCCGAAGTGCTTCCCGCCGGCGGCTCGGCCTTCACCATCTATCTCCCGACCGCGCTCGGCCAGCGGCCCGAGGCCATTCCCGCTCCTTCGGAAGCTGGGGTCGCCTCTTCTGATGCGGTTCGAACGGGGGCCGATCTTCTCTGGGGCCGTGCGGTACTCGTTCTCGATGATGAAGAGAGTCTCCGGATGCTTCTTCGGGAAGGCCTCTCCGCCCAGGGTTTGCGCGTGGATTGTGCCGCAACCACCGAGGAGGCTCTCTCCCATCTCAGGCGCTCCAGCTATGACGTGTTTCTCTGCGACCTGCATCTTTCTTCCGGCGGGTACCGGGTGGATGGCCGCGACGCCGCCTCCCGCATCCTCGAGGCTGCGGGAGCCCAAAGACCTGCGGTCATCTACATGACCGGCGATTTGGTTGAAATCACTGAGGGAACTGCGAGCCGCGGTGAGCCCTTCTGTCTTCAAAAACCCTTCCGCATCTCCGCGGTGCTGGCTCTCTTGAGGGATGCTCTGTCGGACGCTCCAGCGGAAACGCGCGATACCCGGTGATTTGTTCCCCGTTGTGCCGGCTCGGTCTCGAAGGCTGCAGGACGTGCGCCTCTCGGATGGTCCTGTGTGATCCTCTATTTCAGCGTTAGTTTTTCTTTTTTAGCGGGGTCGTTGGCTTCGCGCCCGTCACCGGGTCTACCCCAAAATCCCACACGAAGAGGTTCATTCCATCCGGTAGTCTCTCCGCCAGCGCATATTCGCCAGGTGGCAGGGGCTCGCTTAGTGTGAAGCGAAAGACGGTAGGCGCAATTTCCCACCGTTGGATCGAAATCGTATTGCGCTTTTCCTCCAACTGTTCTCCGAAAAGACTCTTGATCGATTCCAACTGCCGCTTGTTGCCCTTGACCGTCGCCCGCACGAGTTCTACCTCCGGCCCGGATTCACCCGGCCGGCTGCTTTTCACGATTGGTGTTGTGCGGTCCGGATCCGCTGGTGCTTCTCGCAAATAAAACTCCGTTTGTCCATTCCTCACCCGGATGCTGGCTCGGGTTCCGGGAATTTGTACGTTCTGCTTGCTGGGAACGATGGGAATGGGCGAAAGCACCCGCTTCAGATACTGCTTTTTGTCGGTCTTGACCTGCGAACCCACCTGCTCCAGCGGCTTCACGGATTTGCCGTCGATGACAAACATCCCCTCTCCAGGCGGCAGGAAGACCCCCGGTGACACCTGCAAGCTCGCGTCTACGTCCATAACTGTTTCAATCTTCTGGGCTTGCTCCTGCGCGTGGATCTTCTTGGCGAGAGCATCCTCCTCGCTCTTTTCCGCTGCCGCTGTCTTTGCCGTCGCGTCCCAATCCACCATTACGGCGGGGATCTCCTCCCAATCGCCCCGCTCCGCGCTCAGGTAGCGGACCCGCTCCCCGTTCCGTTGATAATCCCGCACCAGTTGAAAGGTACCGTCCTTCAGGACGAGCTTCTTGCCTCGCAGCAAAGCAGGCACTCCAGCCTGCGAATCCGTGCCGCTGGCTGGCTTCCCTGCGGGTGGTTGCTCTTGTTTGGTTGAGGTATCGCTTGCCGATTGAGGGTAACTGGGCGTGCCTGCCCAACTCGCCAGCAGAGCGCAATAGACTACGGCAGGTAATCTGGGTGATCCCATCGGTCGTTCCTATAGTATCTGAACCATGCTAGCAGGTCCGGTTTGCCCCTATCGTGAGCATACCCCTGTGCCTTCCCGACCTGCAACCTGCCGTTTTGGACGCCCCAGAAAAACCAATGGCTCCCGGGCAAAGCCAGGGAGCCATAGAGAAAGCCAGCTTGATTCTAATGCTTTAGTGCGTGCACTTCGGAAACAGGGTGACCAGAACCATCAGATCCGAAAGCGTGAACAGCCACTGATCGGCGCTGATGCCGGCCGCTTCCGCCGCCCGCGCGATGAAGCCGAGGTGGCGGCTCTTGGCAAAATTGTGTACATGCTCGACGCAGATTCCCGTCAAGCTGGCGACCTCTGAATCGGTGAAGATTTTTTGGCTCGACTTCACGGTAACCATGGCCCGCTCCTCTGTTCCGCCCCAACTACTCTTTCATTTTCTTTGATGCTACCGCCATCATATGCGCTGCATTAATTTCTGAGCAATAGTCGTTCCGTTCTGTCAAGAAAAAACTATCCGTCTAGTACTTTCCCCCTAAAGTCCGCTAAACCAGGCCTTTTCCCGCATTTTTCTCCAATTAATGTGAGTGGTACGAAGGGAAAGCAAAGGCCAAACGAGTGGTAAAAATGTTCTACTTAGGCAAACTTGTTACGGTTTTCGGAAGCGTCCCGGCTATATCTCACATCTGTTTCATATGCCGTTTTTCATGCGCGGTGAAAATTGGAGCCACTGATACGCGTTCAGGCTTCCCGCTAACGGATGCGGCATCCTTTATTTACTGAGGTCGCGGCCCCTGGTTTCTTCGATGAACGCCAAGCGTCCGCTCCCGCACTCCGCGCAATTCTGCCAGAATCTCCTCCTTTTCGCGGACCACTGGGTTTCGAGCGTGACCGGCGCCTTCCGTCGTATGACGCGTGCTTCCACGAACATCATCGGAACATGAAACCGTTTCCAAAAAGGGCACGGATTTCGGGGATTTTTGCACCCCGCTTTCCGGCCCGGCTCAGAATGGCCCTCTCGATCGCACCCAGGTGACCGACCAGTTCGCCAGCCGACTACCGCCCTTTAGAGGCTGGCCTCGTTTTCCATTGGTCCCGAGGAACGGCATCTGCGGCGCGCAGAAGGTTCTCGATGATGGTCGCAAGTGATGGCAAGGTCTTATCCATCCTCGCCGGAAGGGCTTAGACAGCGGCTCCGCCGGCCTGCTCGAAAGCATGGGCCAGTTGCAGGACGCGGCCCTCTAGAAAAGCCGCCCCAAAGATTTGCAGGCCCACCGGCAACTTTCCGCCGATCTTCCCACAAGGCACGGAGATCCCCGGGATCCCCGCCAGCGATCCTGTAACTGTATATATATCAGCAAGATACATCTGCAGCGGGTCGTCCGTGCGCTCCCCCAATTGGAACGGCGGAACCGGAGAAGTCGGCGTCAGGATGGCATCCACCTTGCTAAACGCATCGCGGAAATCCTGGGCTATCAGCGAACGAACCTTCTGCCCCTTCAAGTAGTAGGCGTCATAATAGCCCGCCGAAAGCACGTATGTGCCGAGCACGATGCGGCGCTTCACCTCCGCGCCAAATCCGGCACCCCGCGTCTTGCGATACATCGCGAGCAGGGAATCGTCATCCACGCGCAAACCGTAGCGCACGCCGTCGTACCGCGCCAGGTTGGAGCTCGCTTCCGCCGTCGCAATAATGTAGTAGGTCGCGATTGCGTAGTCAGTATGTTGCATGCGAATGTCAAGCAGTTGACATCCCAGTTTCTTGAAAACTGCGATGCCGGCTTCGATCTTCTTCCGTACTCCCGCATCCATGCCTTCGCCGAAATACTCCTTGGGGATGCCCAGCCGCAGCCCCTTCACGGGTTCCGCAAGTTCCGCCCGGTAATCGGGGACCGGCGCCGTCGTGGAAGTCGAATCATGCGGGTCGCGCCCAGCGATGACCTCGAGGACGGCTGCGACGTCTCTGACATTAGTCGCGAAGGGACCGATTCGGTCCAGTGAAGACGCAAACGCGATCAGGCCATACCGCGAAACGCGGCCATAGCTCCCCATCATCGCGGGGATTCCACAAAACGAGCCGGGCTGCCGGATGGAACCGCCCGTATCCGTCCCGAGAGAGGCCACCGCCAGTCCCGCCGCCACCACCGCTGCCGAACCTCCGCTCGATCCTCCCGGCACCCGGTCGGGTGCCAGCGGGTTCTTCACCGGGCCGTAAGCCGAGTTCTCATTCGAACTTCCCATCGCAAACTCGTCGCAGTTGGTCTTGCCCAGGATGACCGCGCCAGCTGCCTCCAGCCGCTCAACCGCGGTCGCGTCGTACGGCGGAATATAGTTCTGCAAAATCTTCGGGTACTGATGACATCCTTGACGGCCACCGGCACGCCTGCCAGCGGTGGCAGCGGCTTTCCTTCGGCCACCAAGTCATCAATTTTGTCAGTTTGCCGCCGCGCCCGCTCCGGCGACAGCGTCAGGAAAGCGTTCAGCTCCGGATTCCGCGATTCAATCCGCTTGTAAAAATCCGCGGCCAGCTCGCGCGCCGAAATCTTCTTTGCCGCCAGCGCCTCGCGCACCCCGTCAATCGTCCAACTCGCAGTCATCTGGTCATGTTCTCTTTGTAGGGGCACGATATATCCTGCCCCTCCCGCGCGTTCTACTCGCGGAGTCGCCGCACTCCACCGCTCACGTTCTTCTCTTTACTGAAAACTGAACACTGATAACTGCCTACCTCTCAATCACCTTGGGCACCCGGAAATACGGCGGCTCCGGGTCCGGCGCGTGCTTTAGGACGTCCTCAGACACCGCACACGGCACAATCAAATCCTCTCGCAGCGTGGCGTCGGCCGTCTGGTCGTCGCTCAGCACCTGCGCCATCGGCGCGATCTTGCCGGTGTCCAGTTCGTTCAGCTTTCCGATGTATTCCAGAATCTCGTCAATTTGTGCGCGGTACGTTTCCAGCTCGGCCTCGCTCAGGTCGAGATAAGCCAGCTCCGCCACCCGCAACACATCTTCCCGGCTGATTTTCATGGGATATCCGTGACATACTCTCCTCCCTGAAGGGAGGAGCTTCTCAAGCTACGCATGGCATTACCTCACCTACGTTGGCGCTTGAAGGCACCGTCCGTGCCCGTTCGAGGATTACTTGAGCCGAGACATGATCACGCGAGGCCATCCATCCGCAGGCGGTACAGACATGCTCTCTGTCCCACAACCGCTTCGGAACTTTTGCTCCACATACACACGTCTGACTGGTACCGCGGGGATCCACAGCGCATAGCTTGCGACCGGCACTCTCAGCCTTGTACGCAAGCATCTGCAGGAATCCGCCCCAACCCGCATCCTGGACCGACTTAGCAAGCCTGCCGCCGGCAAGTCCTTTTATGGTTAAATCCTCTACGGCGATGACTCCATACCTCTGCACCAGTTTCA
>QHZB01000029.1 GCA_003224525.1 Acidobacteriota bacterium
ATGCTGGACGGGAAGCTTTGCTCGATTTACGAGAATAGACCGGAGGTTTGCAGGTCGTTTCCTCACCTAGAGCAACCAGGATTCACAACCCGACTAATGGGTGTGATTGACAATGTTGCGATCTGTCCGATCGCGTTCAACGCTTTTGAGGGGCCAAAAACAAAACTTGGATGGCTACAGGGCCGTCACAATCGGCAGCACTAGCCAGCTGAATTGGCCAGGCCCCTTCGTTTCAGTTTCAGTGCAAAACTGACCGACCTCCTTTTCCCGCAAAGTACTAGGCGCCACTTTTCCGATAATCCGACACAGGAGTTAGACCAAGAACCCGCATTGCGAACCAGCCGTTTGGTAAAATTGCCGGGCCGTCACCACGCTTCGAGAGGGGCTGAATTCATGAAGGACTATCTAACACTTTGGGTGGAAGGACCATCTGACGAAGGCTCAAGAACTCTGACGGCTCCAGTGACCGTCATTGGAGAGTGGACCGTGTCCGAAATCAGAATTTGCAAAAGTTTAGTTGACGGTCCAACCGGCGAAAGACTTCGATGTGGTTGACGCTGTTGAACAGAAGAACGAGCTTGAGAAGTTAGGCGTTGGGCGGCCTGACCCTGTGATTCTTGGTTTGCTCGACACATTAATGAGCGCGGATTTAGCTCCGCTTAGAAACGTTCGCGTGACCCTCAAACACGTTTGGGACCACGAATTGGACTCTACTCGGAATGCATTTCGTAATGCGGGACGCGACGCTGGGCGTAAAATTATTGACGCGCTTGATAGGACAGTCTGAGAAACCGACCGGAAAAAAGCTGCCTCTTGCCAATCATTTCAGAGGTTTTCACGGACCTCACGCAGGACAACTTGGTATGAGTAGCCAAAGGGTTCCCCCTCAATGAAATACCACAGCCCACAATATGGAGTATAGCCAAGACATTCCGGAGGGCCTGCTACGACCCAACCTTCGGCTTGGCTATTGAGAACAATGTAAGAAAGAATTTCTCGCACCGTTCGATTGTGCAATGTCGCTGGCTTCACGGTAGATGACCCACCCATAATATGTCCTGCGAACCCTTTCAGGCTCGGGTCGAGCGTGACTTGCAAGTTCCGCCACAGCATGGTGGAAGCCATTTTAACGGTCTCTCCTTGTGCAATCTTGAAATCCGGAATGACTTTATTCAATAGACCTTCGGCATGTTTGGAACCTTGTCTATTCGTGATTTCGATGATTCCATTTCTTAGCCTCCACCCGTAACCGTTGCGATGAAGCAAAATGGAACCAAGTGCCTGCCGAATCGTTGTGCTTCGCAGGTTGACATCAATCGGCTGGTCCATCGATGCTCGGTCAATGTATTCGATAGCGATTGGAAGACGCTCCTGATGTGAGAACTTGAGGAGTGTTTCTGTCAGGCCAACACCTTTCGAGTCAAAATCGGAAGCGCGTCGTTCAAGAGGGCGGCTTCCCCCGTAAACGCAGGTTGAGACGAGAAGAAAGCCGCAGGCGATGGCACGACTTATCATCAACATTTGGACACCGCGGAATCATAGAAGGTTCCCTCGCGTCGTGAAGTGGCCAAGTTGGGGGCAGGGCCTTTCTACGCTGAAGGCCACAATTCCACTTTCACTCCAGCTTTTTCTAGAAGGCGTACCAATTCTTCTCCGATTCTTTTGATTCGGGCATCGTCGCCGCGGGCACGTACGCTGTTCTCCGACACCGCTACGACAAGACCGTAGGGCCATGCGATGGACGGTAGTTTTTCCAAGTACGCGACCACGTCCGCAGGTGACATCGTCGGAACGTCAGTAGCGGCGCTGATTGGCCGGGCATCAATTCAGTTCACTTTCACCATCACGGGTTCTGCCAATCTCGCGCATCCCTGACGGAGCGGTACTTATTGGGTCTGGGGGAGGGATGCGATTCTTGAGCGGGGATGTTCCGGTGTCGGCGACTCTATGCATACTCGTGGGCCGCGAGCAGGAAGCAAAAGCCATTGCTACGCACAGGGAAGCCGCGAGTAGGCTTCGCGCCATGTATCGCATTTTAGCCTGAATTTGTCTCCGCATTCATGCGGGGCAGTTGGCAAAATCGCGCTCAGGTCCTGATTAAAACGCGCTTACCGTCAAAGTTGATTTGCAGCCAGGGCTCTAAGGATTGGTGCACAGTTGCTCCAATCAGCTCTATTTTGCACAGCTCGCGTGCATGGGGGGAGAACAAGTTAAAGGCGAAGACAATAAATCTTGTGCAATGAAAGCATTTGGTGGACGTGGCCGGGATCGAACCGGCGACCCCCTGCTTGCAAAGCAAGCGTAAATTCAATCTAAGCCGTTGCTTCGGTTGCGCTTATCAGTTTGAAGGCTTTCTTAGGTTGCTCCAAAAGTTGCTCCAAAAAGGCAGCCTTACGTTGTCTGACAGGAGTGGTCGTAATAGTTGGATTCGAGCTCGTGGTGGAGATGATGAACTGATGAACTTAGTACAGGGGAACCAATGAGGTCTTCCCCCAACTCGTTCGGTAGGGAACCGGCAGTCCCGTCCGTACAGCCACCAGAAATTGGCGAGACGCGATGTGTCCGGATCTGGGCTCTCCCCTACCTAAAGTTTGCGGAGAACTCCCCTTTGTGAAGCGAACCTGGAGCTGATGTTCAGCTACCTTCCTGGGTCAAGCCAGTCAGTCTTGTTTGCGTGGACCTGACGGCGAAGGAACGGGCACAGCCAAGCTTTCGTCCGCGCCGACTCTCCGCGAAAGTGCGGATGTCCTTTTCTCCGGAACGGAGGAAATCCAGAAAGCCCACACCCATGTATTTGCAGGTTTCGCAAAGGCTCAACAGAACCAAGTAGTCGCGGATGCCCTTTTCGGTGGTGATTCCCCCAATGATCTGGCGAAGCGCAGCGAAGGGTTTGACGGCGTGCTCAGCATTGTTGTTGTTCCATGGTACCCCG
>QHZB01000030.1 GCA_003224525.1 Acidobacteriota bacterium
TACGGGCACATTCAACGGCATGCGGCGCTCCGCGCAGAGCAATAACGTTGACGGAATCATTGGCAACACCAGCCGATTCAAGAATGGCGGCGACTCTGCGCCCTTTGGGCAAGCGCGTGTCGAAGACATTCAGGAGATGACGATTCAAACCGACCAGCTCGATTTGAACCAGGGCTTTGGACAAGCGAACATGCAGGTCAATTTCGTGACCAGACGCGGCTCCAACGCGTTTCATGGCCGCCTCTTTGACAATTTCCAGAGCAGCGCGCTGAACGCCAACAGTTGGTCAAATAATGCAAATAAAGTTCTCAAGGGCAAATTCCATCTAAATGATTTCGGGGCCAGCGTGGGCGGCCCAATCTTAAGGGACAAACTGTTCTTCTTTGCGAGCTTTGCCGAGTACAAACAACCTGGTACTTTCCAGCCGTCCAACACGGTTCTGACACCCTCTGCCCAGCAAGGAAACTTCACCTACTTGGGTACGAACAACGTCCTGCAGACAGTTAGCGTGTTGACAATCGCGCAGAATTCCGGTGTGAAGGAATACTCTGGCGCCCCCATCCCTTTTACCGTGAATCCAAACATCGCTGCCGAGCAGCAAGCCATCAATAAATCCCTTCAGTATGGAGTTCTCACACCGGGAACCGATCCCAACGTCAACACGCTGATCTGGTCCCAAAACCGCACGATTACTCGTTATTTCCCGACGGTTCGGCTGGACTATAATATTTCGCAAACTTTCCGGGTCAATTTTGCGTGGAACGAACAAAAGGAGAATATCCCGACGGGGCTAGCGTCACAATTTCCAGGGCCGGATTTCGCCTATCAAGTGGATGGCACTAAGAACAAAAGTTACACCGCATCCCTGGGGTTTGACTGGACCATCCGCCCGACTCTCGTAAATCAATTCCGCGGAGGCATGCTGTATTTATATCAGGCCGGCGCCTACAAGGCGGGAAGTACCTATCAGAAAAGGCCTCTCGTGTTTTGGAATATACCGAATACGAACGCGTTCAGCTCCGGAGAATTCTTCTATACCACGCAATCAAACTATTACCCGCTTTTTAATTTGTCTGACAACATGACGTGGCAGCGGGCCGCGCATACTCTAAGTTTCGGCGTATCGTGGTATCGCGAGCAGGATCACTATTGGAATCCGCCTCTAGGATATCCCAACATCAACTTGGGCCTTGCCGCTGATGACCCGGTGCTAACGAACAATGTTTTTTCAAATACAGGAGCAACTGCAACATTACCAAATGCCACTAATCCCCAGCGAGACGAGGCTCGAGCCTTGTACGCAGCGCTGGTGGGACGCGTGACTCGAGTTTCAGGCGCTCATCCAGTCGATCCCAAGACCACGCAATTCAAGCCATTTGGAGCGGTCAACCTCGACGAACTGCAGCAAGCCTATGGGTTTTTTGTTCAAGACGCCTTCCGAATAAAGCCGAGCCTCACTCTGAATTATGGTCTGCGCTGGGATTTCACCGGAGATGACCACGACCTTGCTGCGCTCTATCACGGCGTCGCCACTCCTGGGGACCTTTGGGGCCCCACGGGGCTCAACAACCAGTTCAGACCAGGCTCATTGCTGGGCAATCCAGACCCGCAATATGTGGCCAGCAGCCACCAGTATAAACCCTGGAAAGTGAGTCCCCAGCCCTCCGTCGCGATTGCGTGGAACCCGCAGTTTCACACTGGGCTCTTGGGAACGCTTACTGGAGGCCAAACCACAATCCGTGCAGGCTATGCGTTGCGACGCTATACCGAGTCCTACCAAAACTTCTGGAGCTATGCCTCCAATTATGGTTCGTTCTTTTATCAAAGCTTTAACTCCAGGGCAAATCTAACGGGCGCACCGGGAACCTTCACGCCCGGTACCGTTTCTCTAGGCGACACCACCAAACCGGTGTTTGTTAATCCCAGTCCTGGAGTTGTCACGGCGCCTCTGACGTATTCGGATACATATCCTGAGTCGGGATCGACCTTCGGCCACGGGCCTGGTCTGGCTGGCATGGACCCGAACATTGCCCAGCCGCGCATTCATTCATGGAATTTCGGCATCCAGAGGGCGCTGGGCAGGAACAACGTGATCGAAGTTCGCTATGTAGGCAACCGGGGGAGCAAGGAATGGATTGGAATAAACGTCAACGAAATCAATGTCTTCGAAAACGGTTTCTTGAGGCAATTCCAAGCCGCTCAAGCCAACCTGGCAATTAACCAGGCAAATGGGCTCAATTCGTTTGCCAACAGGGGTCTTCCTGGGCAGCAGCCGCTGCCCATCTTCGACGCGGCCTTCGCCGGAGAATCCCTGAACGGCGGATTCTTCGCCGACTATCGGACCCAGCAGTTCATTGATTGGCTGAATCAAGGGCAGGTCGGAGCCATGGCCGCCAGATTTACTGGTATAGGCGGCCCGAATTACTTCTGCAATTTGGTCGGGCCCGCGTTTACACCCTGTGTGACTTTGGCAAATTACAAGGGCCAGGGCGCCGGGTATCCGATCAACTTCTTCCAGGCGAATCCTTTTCAGACGGGAAACGCGGTGATGTACTTGACATCTGCCGGATATTCCAATTACAACGGACTGCAAATTGAATTCCGGCAGCAGCAGTGGCATGGAATGCAATTCAACGCCAATTACACGTACAGCCATTCACTCTCGCTGGAGTCTCCACCAGCCAATGGCGACAGCATTCTGGTCGGAATGTCTACTCTGCGCAACTTGAGACTGAACTATGCGCCGAGCTATTTTGATCGCCGCCACGTCGTGCATATCTTCGGGACCTATGATCTTCCCGTGGGGCGAGGACGGCCCTTCCTCAACCACAGCGGCCTTCTAGACAGAGTCGTCGGCGGGTGGACCTCGGGCACGATCATCACCTACCAGACCGGGCTTCCCTTCAAAGTGACCGGTGGATATTCGACTTTTAATAACATTGCCGATGGAGGCGTCGTTCTCAACGGTATTACCGTCTCACAATTGCAAGATGCCGTCGGCGTTTACCGCACCGGACGTAACTTTGTTAGCCTCATCAATCCTAAGTACCTGGTGAGTCCCACAGGCGGAGGAGCCAATCCGGCCTTCATCACCCCGAACACCACGCCCGGAACAATCGGAGTGATTCCTTGGCTGCATGGACCACACACCGTCACAACCGATATTTCTCTCACCAAGAATATCCCGATTACCGAGAGGATTCGGTTCAGTATGCAGGGTGAGTTTCTGAATGCATTCAATCACCCGACCTTTACCAGCGTTGTAAATACCACGATGAATGTGCTGAGCAATAATTTTGGAATCGGTGGCGGCTCCAACGCGTTCCGCGCGATCCAGTTCCGAGCGAATCTGGAGTTCTGAGGGAGATGATTTCAAGTGTGCACTGGTTGCCGCGGGTGTAGTTATCCACAGCACCTCGTCTTTGCCTATTCGGAGCTCGAACGTCTTGCAGGCGTGATTTGGCGCGGAATTCTGCGTGGAGCGCCGTGTAGATTCCGCCATGAATCTCGTCGTATTCCTGCGCGCCATGGTCAGGAAGCGGCTGGCCCGGGATCTGGCGCCCGGCAAGCCCGCGACCATAGGTGAAGACCGTCGGCATCAGCACGTTGGCCGTGTTGCTCGGTTCGCCACCCGCCAGCGCGCAGGGGACCCGCGCAGGTTATGAGCGCGCGGCACGATTTCTAACCGACGACGTCGTGCGGTCTGTTCAGCCGGCGGATATCCGTCCGACTTGGTCGAAGGCACTGGTATTCGGAAGCCCGGGCGGCACACTGACTGAATTCGTATTGGTAGACACGGCCAAGAATACCGCAGGTTTGCATTCGATCAGAGCAAACTTGCCGAAGAACTCTTGAAGGAGATGGGCAAGCAGATTCGTATGGATCGGCTGCCGTTCAATTCATATGAATTTGTGTAGAAC
>QHZB01000031.1 GCA_003224525.1 Acidobacteriota bacterium
CTCCGCAGGCCCAGCCCGTTTTGAGCAACCCCGATTCCTTGGTGACGTCTGTGAATGTGCCGTCGCGGTTGTTCTTATAAAGGCGATTGCTCGTACATTCGGGAGTGTTCGACAAGCGAACTCCGGAGAGGACAAAAATGTCGAGCCAGCCATCGTTGTCGTAGTCCAGAAATGCACAGCCGCAGCCTGTCACCTCGATGATGTAGTCCTTGCGGTCAACGCCGCCATAGACCATGGCGTGACGCAAACCAGCCCTTGCCGTGACGTCTTGGAAGCGTGCGTCGAAAGGCAATCCGGAAGATTTTCCTCGAGGCTGGACGGCTGCCTTGCGTGTGGCCACTCCCTGACCAAAACACGCTGAGGCCGCTGTGCCCAAAAATCCAGTCAGAAAAAGTCTTCGTGAAGCGTCCATGTTGGTTGCTTTCGAAACGCCGCCGTGGGAACAACACATTGTGTGGAGATTGACTGGTTCTTGCAATACAAAAAATATTTGCCTATTGACAATTTGACGTTTTGCTTTAGCA
This sequence comes from Acidobacteriota bacterium, assembly GCA_003224525.1. Classification (GTDB taxonomy): domain Bacteria; phylum Acidobacteriota; class Terriglobia; order Acidiferrales; family UBA7541; genus Acidiferrum. The sequence goes on from QHZB01000031.1 coordinate 525, forward strand.
TTGCCAGCCGTGCTCATGTCCTTGCGGAAGCCCGAACAGGTGTTACCGCATCTTCAAGAGACAATCGCGCTGAACACTCAAAACGAGGTTCCTGGCACCGGCTTTCGCAAGTCCAAGGAATGTTAGGCAATATTGTGGGAACAGAAAAGGACGTTCGCAGAATTGCAGCGGCTTGCCCGCGAAAACTCCTCCGACCAGCACGCATGAGAGAACAGACGCAGCCGAGTGAAGTTACCAAACAAGTGATCGAGTCGAGCGTCGAGCCGTAGCACGAAAAAGCGCTTGCCAGCGGATGCATCGTGGGGGCAATGAGTCTTGGAGAGGGTGCCTTGAATCAAAATCAGTCCGTAATAAGGTTCTTTTGGGCGCTCCGTCATCTTATCCTCCCCTTACTTCTCGTCACAATGCTCCCGCAAGCTGGATTGGCGCAGTCGCCATCGTCAAGACCCGTGCAACTCAAGTGCGACGCGCTGGTAAACCCGCTGGGAATTGATTCGAAGGCGCCGATGCTTTCGTGGCAGCTGCGGGATGATCGCTTTGGAGCACGGCAAACGGCTTATGAGATTCAAGTTGCTTCGAGCCCCGCACTTCTCAACGAGGGGAAACCCGATGTTTGGGGCAGCGGGCGAGTCGAATCGGATCAATCGGCAGGGGTAAGCTACGCCGGTCCTGTATTGCTTCCGGAGAAGCGGTACTTTTGGCGCGTGAAGGTTTGGGACAAGGACGGAAAACCCTATCCAGCGAGTGACGCAAGTTGGTGGGAAACTGGGCTGCTGGATGCCAAAGATTGGCGCGGCAAGTGGATCGGAGGGGAAGAGCACGAGCACAAGCGCGTACGCGAAGCCGACGCGGCCTGGGTTACGAACCCTAAGGTAGAGAATTTCCAAGCTTCCGGTGACACGCATCACGATTTCCGTTTGATCTTCGAGGTTTCTAAGACCGTGAAGATTGCGGATCTTTTTGTGACCGGCGAGAACACGGCCGCTGCCTGGTTGAATGGGAAACAAGTCTTGAACGCCGATCCGCTGCCTCCGTGGGGACAAATGCCGTGGCTGCATTACGTACGGAAAAATATCACTGGGGAGGTTAAATCAGGAAAGAATCTCCTCGGGGTCGAAGTGACTCGCTATGCCTCCCGGAACCAGCGAGCTCAACCTGGCAAAGGCCAGGCGCCCATGAGCGCCACGCTGTACATCGAAATGACGGATGGCTCGGTGGAAATATTTGCAACGGGGGGGCACGGATGGAAGTCCGACCTAAATGCGACGGGTGAGTGGTTTAAACCGCAATTTGATGACAGTTCCTGGGGCCAGGCTGAAGCTTACGTTCCGCCGTCGTCAAATTTTGGTGTGACAAAACTAGGAAAGCCGTGGAACACAGGTCCTGTAGAAATCCTGCGTCGAAGTTTCGAGGTGGACAAGCCGGTCAAGTCGGTGCGTCTCTATGCGAGCGCATTGGGCGCATACAAATTTCACCTCAATGGCAAGCCAGTCGGTGATCAAATTCTTGCGCCCGGCTGGATGGATTTCCGCCAACACGTTGCGTATCAGGTGTATGACGTCACGGGCGAAATTGCGACAGGGAAGAACGCCATCGCTGCGTATCTCGCACCAGGCTGGTATACCACGCCGCTTCAGTGGTTCGGGCAGGGTTATAACTACGGAACTACGCCCCCCGCCCTGAAGGCGCAATTGCGGATCGAATATCCCGATGAGTCCGTCGAATGGGTCGCCACGGACGAATCCTGGAAAGCTGACCTTTCTCCCATCTTATTTGCGGAGATTTACGATGGCGAAACTTACGATAGCCGCCGCGTGCAACCGGGCTGGGATGCTGCGGCGTTTGACGATTCAAACTGGGAAGTGGCCCAAGAAATCCATCCGCTAGAGCCGGAAATCGTCTCGCAATACTTTCAGCCCATCCGCCAGGAGAAAATCCTCACCGCCAAAGTTATCACCAATCCGAAGCCCGGCGTCTTCATTTTTGATTTTGGACAGAATCTCAGCGGAGTGCCGCGACTGCGCGTGCAGGGCCCTAGAGGAACGGACATCCAGTTGAGATTCGCGGAGGTTTTGAACCCCGATGGGACGATGTATGTGGAGAACCTGCGCACGGCAAAAGCTACCGACCATTTCATCACCGCAGGGAAAGGAATCGAAGAGTATCAGCCTGCGTTCACATTTCATGGATTCCGCTACGTGGAGATCACCGGCTTTCCGGGTAAACCAACGGCGGAGGCGCTGAAGGCCGTCGCCATTCACACCGACGCCCCTTTTACCATGCAGCTGCACACCGGAAACCCGATGCTGAATCAGCTGTGGAGCAACATCCTTTGGGGACAGCGCTCGAATTTTGTCGGTGTACCCACGGATTGCCCGCAGCGCGATGAACGATTGGGATGGGCCGCCGATGCCCAGGTGTTCTGGCGCGCAGCCTCCTACAATATGGATTTGACTGCCTTCTCCCGAAAATTCGGAATCGACTTGGTTGGCACACAAGTGGGCTCGGACATGTATGGCATCTTTGCTCCGGGCACGATCCAGCCGAATCCAGGATTTGGTGCCGGATGGAGCGATGCCGGCGTCGTCATTCCTTGGACTTCGTGGATTCAGACGGGCGACAAATCGATCATCGAAGAAAACTGGCGCGGCATGGAAAAGTATCTCACCGCCATCGAGAGTGCCAACCCGGACTATTTGTGGAAGAAGAACTACGGAATCCCATTCGGCGATTGGCTTTCACCAGAGGGCCCGACTCCCGAGGATATTGTCGCTACCGCTTATTGGGCCTATGACGTGACCCTTATGAAGCAGATGGCGCACGCACTAGGCAAGGATGCGGACGAGAAGAAGTACGCAGAAGTCTTTGAGAAAATCAAACGCTCCTTTAACGAGGCCTACGTGCGGCCAGACGGCTTTGTGGGCGGTGTGCCGCCACCGCCCGTCTTCGCCTCTGGTACTGCTACCAAACTCAGCGATAAGCCGGTGGATACGCAGACCGGATATGTCCTCGCTCTAAAGATGAATCTCTTGCCGGATTCCATGCGTAGCGCTGCCGCTCAGAAGTTGGTAGACAAAATCGCGGGAAATCACGGACGGCTGGCCACCGGTTTTCTCGGTACTCCCTACTTGCTAGAGGCGCTAGCGGATACCGGGCACACGGATGTGGCATATCGATTGTTGTTGAGCACAGAATATCCATCCTGGGGATACCTGGTAGGGCATGGTGCAACCACGATGTGGGAGCGTTGGAACGGGGATCAGATGCGCGGTGATC
>QHZB01000340.1 GCA_003224525.1 Acidobacteriota bacterium
AATCACCAGGAGTCCGTGCTTTTTCGCGAGCTCGATCACCGGTCCCATCGGCATGCGCGTGCCGAAGAGATGCGCCATCACAATCGCCCGCGTCCTTTCCGTAATCGCGGCTTCGATTTTCGCTATCTCGGGAGCCATAGTCCCGCTTTCGATGTCCAGCGGAATCGGAACGAGTCCGTGATGCCGCGCGATATTCACCATCTCTTTGATCGTCAGCGCCGACATCAGAATCTCACTGCCTGCCTGTAACCCAAGTGCCCCAAGACACAGATCGAATCCCGTCCGGACCGTAAACGCCGAAAGCACCGGGAAAGGAGACGCAAACATTCCTTCGAGTTCCGCTTCCTTAGCACAAATACTTCTGGGAAAGGAGCAATAGAGCGCCGCATGCGCAAGATCCGCCCATCCGATATCCAGCTGCTTTCGTGGAAACATTCGGAATCGAAGTGACTCTGTCATTGGAGAGGCCGGCGCGCAGGGTCAGGTTGCTGTTTCTCTGCCGAGGTAAACGACGAGTTGCAAACTCCCCCATTTCCGCATCGCGTTCTGGACAATTCCTCCCAAGCGGGCGGATTCTACACCACCCGCTTCTACACTAGAACCTAGAATTTTCCGTGCATTCTTCTTCGAATGCCGCGCGTGTTAGACTCCCCCTCACTATGATTCGAAAACTCTTTATCCTCATGCTGTTGGCCGTCCCGGTATTTGCGTCCGAACCAAAAGTGATTCCGCTATGGCCCGGCGCTGCGCCTGGCTCGGAGAACTGGAACTACGAAGAAGGTGTGCCACAGGACGCATCACACCCCATCACCAATGTGACTCATCCGACGCTCACCGCGTATTTTCCCGATCCCCCTTTGGCCACTGGCACGGCCGTGATCATTTGTCCCGGCGGGGGTTTTCGCGAACTCTGGGTCAGCCATGAAGGAATCGCTCTCGCGCACTGGCTGAATTCCATCGGCGTGGCTGCGTTCATTCTCAAGTACCGCGTCATGCGCACCGGCGACACCGACGCAAGCGATTCCGCCAAAATGGCGGAGCGCCGGAAGACCGTCATCCCGCTCGCGATCGCCGACGGCCAGCAGGCAGTACGCCTCGTCCGCTCGCACGCCCCAGAGTGGGGCATCGCGCGCGACCGCATCGGGATCCTTGGTTTCTCCGCCGGCGGCTACGTCGCCGCAGCCGTGGCGCTCCACCACGATGCGGACAGCCGGCCCGATTTTGCCGCTCCCATCTATCCTGGCACGCCTGACGATGTCACGGCTCCCGCCGACGCGCCACCCCTCTTCCTCGTCCACGCCGATGACGACAAGGTCGTGACGCCGCTCGACCATTCCATCCGCTTATACGCGGCCTGGAAGAAAGTAGGAATCCCCGCCGAACTGCACATTTATTCCGCGGGCGGGCACGGATTCGGCACGCGAAAGATCACGCTGCCCGCGGGCACCTGGACCGACCGGTTTCGCGATTGGCTCGAGGTTCAAGGCATTCTCAAGCATCCCCAGAGTTAGTCCCCCGCAGGGTGTGCGAGCGCGGGCTGAGCGCCCTAATTCGTCCGTGGCACCCTAGCGCCCGGTTCACCCGCCTGTTTCCAGCTCATTCGTCGGCCCGCGTCTCGCCGCAGAACTAGGGTATTTATGCACCCCTTTTTAGGGCCTACACCTGATTGGCATTGATGCGCCTCAATGCTATTAAGGAGATTGAGCGGGACGTGGGATCAGCTCGATCGTCAGCGGTGCCCAAGCAGCCCGGCGACGCAGAGTTCCGCCACCCGGCAGGGCCAGGTCACATGGCCACAGAGAGCATTCTGAGCGGACGTATGGACAAGCGCCTCCCCATTGCGATGGTTGTGCATCTCGCCCAGGAGCTGGATCAGCCCGTCAACGGATCAGAAGTGACCTATACGGACAACATCAGCGTCAACGGCGCTCGGGTAGTTACGAGCCGCCCCTGGCAAACCGGCGAAATAGTACAAGTCACTCCGTTGCGAGAGGAAACCACCATCCGCGGAAAAGTCGTTTATTGCCAGAAACTCGTGGACGACCGCTACTGCATCGGATTGAATTTCCGCGAGCGCCCCGTCACATGGTCCACGTTCCGGACTTACAGTGGCGGCTGACTCCAGCCCAGGTATCAAATCCACAGTCGGCACGGCTCGACAGCCCCTTGCAAGCCACAAGGAGAAGGCAAGCCATGGCAAAGGTGTTCCCTCCGGTCCGCTCCGAAAGCCGCATCCCCGAGAAGATGTTGGTCGAGCTCTACAGTCTTGAGAATGCCGCGCATGAGATTACGTCCACGATTAACGTCAGCTCCCACGGCGCCCGCGTTTTGACGAAAGCCCCCTGGGCGCCCAATCAGGATGTTTCCGTTCGATCGGTCCCCGGGAATCTCTATTCGCGCGCACACGTTGTTTATTGCAAACCCCTTCCGGACCGTTCCTTTTCCATCGGGCTAAGGTTGCTTCACCCGACCGAGCTTTGGCCGGCACTCAGCAAAGCTTCCGCATCACCTCATCCACATTGATTCCCCGCGGGCCGTTCGAGCAAGGCCGCACAAAACCGGCGTGTTGGGCGACGGTCAGAATCTTTTTCCGTAACGCGCGGAATTTAATTTAGTCGTGGAGGACCACACTCAAGAGCGAATTGTCGATGTGGATCTCGCCCTTGCTGTATTGGATGAAGCCCAGTTTCCTGAATTTGTTCATGAAAAAATTGACACGGGGCCGCGTGGTGCCAATCATCTCCGAAAGCATTTCTTGCGATACTTTGGGAAGCACCTTCTGAGGATGGCCTCGCGAGCCATAGCGCGCGAGCAGCAGCAGAGTGCGCGCCAGCCGTTTCTCGCTGGAATTGAAGAGCTGGTCGATGAGGTCCTCCTCGACTCGCACGTTTCGCGCAAGCATGTAAGCGATGAAGCGGTCGGAGAACTCGTGTTCCTCGTGGAGCACGCGAATCATCTCGTTTTTCTCAATGACGAGCACGGTGGTAGGCGCAATGGTGGTCGCAGTGGCCATGCAAACGGACTGGCCCGCAAGGCACCCTTCCCCGAAAAAATCGCCCGGCCCAAGAATCGCCACAACGGCTTCTTTGCCGGTCTCATTGACCACGGTGAGTTTTACACCGCCTTCCTGAATATACATGACATGCTTCGCGGGATCGCCCTGGGCGAAGACGGTTTCCTTTCTTCGAAATTTGTCTACGGTTCTCCGCAGACCGGCGGAGTCGAGAAATAATTCCACATCGAAGGCAGGGCTTCTTGCATTCGCTTTCTTGGTGGAGCGAGGGGCCTTCACAGATACACGTCGAGCCACTTGAGACGCCATGCGGTAGAATAGCATGGAACAAGATTCTGCTGACTGTACAATAGTGAACACTTCCGGCCGGCGGGTAGCGCGTCCCTAGCCTGACGCTGAGCTCCAAAAAGCCCTTAGAATTCAAGAGATTACAGGTGACTCCTAGCGGCTCCGGAGAACTTCCCGCAACGACTGATTCACTTCTAATCCGCCATCGTAGTTAATGAAACCCTGCTTCCTGAACCGATTCATGAACAGATTAACTCGCGGGCGCGTGGTGCCGACCATCTCGGCCAGAACTTGGTGACTAAGAATGGGAATCTCGACAACCGCAGGTCCACTTTTATGCATGTGGGCCAGCCGCAGAAGCACGCGCGCGAGCCGTTGCTCCGCAGAGGAAGTCAGCAGGTGCGCCACGTGATCCCGGTAGTCCTTGACGCTGGCAAGCAGATAGGCCACCAGGGAATTTGATGCTTTATTCTTTTTGCGAAGCATTCGGAGCATCTTATCTTTTTTGATGATACGTATAGAGCTGGCGGTCAACGCGACGGCCGTGGACATCCGAAGAGGATAGCCTGCCAGGCAAAGCTCGCCAAAAAAATCATGCACGCCCAGGATGGCGGTAACTGCTGCCGGTTGGTCTTTCGTCCGGGTGCTGAGCCGCACCCCTCCCGATTGAATGTAGAAAAGTGTGTAAGCCGGCTCCCCTTGCTTGTAGATGTTTTGTTTGTCCCGGTAGCGCGAAACCTTGCCGCCCAGGCTGGCTCCTGAATTGAAACCACCAAGGTGAGAAGACATATGCTTCGTCCGTTTCATGGGTCGCTTCGCTCCTGACCAACGCGTTTCGTGATGCGCGTGTTTCCCTACCGCTGCACGCTTAATTCACCGCCCAGCTCTCCGGCGCGGCTCTCTCCGTAAGAACTAAATTGCCGCTCTTCCTTGGGATCAACACTTTTATGGCTTCCCCGTTGTGACTGCTCGGACTTGCAATGAGCTTCCTGCGATCACTGGAAAGCTCTGTTGGCATGTTCCAATGCTTGTTTGGAATGCTCTTGTCCGGTCTGGGGACCTTCTTTTCCGTGGTGCGCGGCGGCAGCACGGTGCGCGTGCGCGGCGAGTTCGTGGTACTCGGCAGCTCTTCGGTGCGAGTCATTTGGCATTGTGTTTCTCATCCCTGGGGACCACTCCATCTTGGAGCCATCCCGTTCTCCAAACTGTTCAATATTAGACATGCGGGCCGCGCGAACGCTTCTATGACGTCTCCCCGATAATCCTGGGGAGGCATCGCCAACCCGAATTTTCGCTTCTTCTTTCTTCTCAGCTTTCACTACTTCCGACTCTTCAGTTTTTTCCTGAGTCGCCTCGCCACGCGCGAGATGATTCTACGTCCGATTTTCTGCGCGCACGGGCATGGCGCAGAAGCCGCCCTCGGTAAAGCCCTCCGCTTCCACGCTGAAGGCATGGTCAAACCGTGCCCGGTAGTTCTCCCAGGCCAGCGTCGCCGTGAGTTCCACCAACTGCTGGCCGTTGAACTTCTCCTGCAGCTTCGCAAACAGGGCGTCTTGAACATCGACGGGAGTCTGCGTCATGCCGTCGGCGTACTCCAGCACCAGCTTCTCCGTCTCCGAAAACAGTTCGCTGTCGCGGTAGTTGGGCAGCGCAGCTATCTTCTCTGCCGAGGCTCCGTCTGTTCTGCTGACTGCAGAACCGATGTCAATTCAAAAAGGGCAGCCCACGAGCGTGGCCACGCGCAATTGCGCCAGGTCCTTCAGGGCCGCGTCCACCAGGTGGCTGGAGAGCAGCGATTGCTCCATCTGGCCGTAGCCCCAAAGAAGCTTGGCGTGATGCGCGGCGAGCTTCACCGGCATCACCACGCGTCCCACCTTGCGTTTGGTCAGCGCATAGATGATTCGCGTGAACAGACTGTGGAATAGTCCTTGCTGATTTGGGTCAGCGCCCGCGATCCGTGCCATGGTCATCCACCTCCTACTTCGTTCGCAGCGAGTTTAACTCCCGCGGCCTGCTCCGGGCGAATCCTGTCGAGGTTGCTGGCGCAGATTTTTGTGCGGAATTGATTTCAGTTTGAGAGCTGTTAGAATGGCGCCGACCGGAAAGGAATGCCGATGCCTCCCACGCTTGCGAATGGGAAGATCTGTTACGTCGAGATACCTGCTGGCGAGATTGCGCGCTCGGCCGAGTTCTACAAGAGGGTGTTCGGCTGGGCCATCCGGAAACGCGGCGATGGTAGCACTGCTTTTGACGATACGACCGGCGAAGTGAGCGGCACCTGGGTGCTCGGGCGCCCGCCCGCAGCAAAGCCCGGGATCCTGTTTTACATCATGGTTGACAACGTGGCCGCGACCATTGACGCGGTTGTAGCCCATGGGGGCGAGATCGTGCAGCCAATCGGCGCGGACGCTCCCGAGATCACTGCGAGGTTCCGCGATCCGGGAGGAAACGTGATCGGCCTCTACCAGCAACCTGCCTGACGGTTAGATAGGACGCGGTTGTCTCTGGTTATCTGAGGCAGATTCCAAGTGTGCGGCTTTTGACTTCTCCTCGATGCATGGGACAATTCCACAATTCCAGAAAATAGGAGGCCCGCTTCCACGACGGGAGCCGCGGTAAAATCCAGGCGGCCGCAAGGAGCAACCCGGAGTGGGCACGATATATCGTGCCCCTACATAGGCTAAGACGAATGTCATGAACAGGCCCAAGAACTTCCGTGTTTACTCTTTGATGGTGGCGCTGGCTATCGGCGGGATCGTCCTGCTGCTCCGCGAGCATCGACCATCGTTCCTTCGGCCGGACCTGCATCTCTCCGCTTACGTCACCACCGCCGACGGCAACGTGACCGTTGTCGATCTCGTGAAGCTCAAGGCCGTTGCGCGCATTCCGGTCGGGCCGGGACTTTCCGGGATGCGTGAGCATCCCACACGCCCCGAGGTTTACGGCGTCAGCACTGCGGGCGGCTACTTGTGGATCCTCGATCCGCGCTTCGATCCATTAGACGGGCACTTCACCGGGCAGGTCAGCGCGCGCATTCCCGTGGGGCCACTTCCCTACGCGCTTGATTTTTCGCCGGACGGCAAGCGCATCTACACGACGGCATCGGGGAACGACACGCTCCTCGCCATTGACGCCCGGTCGCGCGCCATCATCGGGCGCGCTTCCACCGGGCGCGAGCCCGTCCTTGCCCACGCCACCCCGGACGGAGAGTCTGTCCTCGTAGTGAACCGCCGCGACGCGTCTGTTGGCATTCATGACGCAACCACTCTCGCGGTGCGGGGCAGCGTTTCCGTCGTTGCGCAGCCTGTAGACGTCGCCGTCCTGCCGGACAGTTCACTGGCGTTCGTGTTGAGCCGCACCGAGCGCCGACTCTCCGTCGTGGACCTTCGCCGCGGCGTTCTGGTCACCAATCTCGAATTGGCCGGTGCGCCCACGGACATGCTGCTCAAGCCCGATGGCGGCGAACTCTACGTGATTTCGCCGGAAGCTCACGGACTCCAGGCCATCAACACTTCGACTCACGAGGTGGGCGACTACATGGTCCTCGGATCGGCGCCCACTCGCGGCGTCCTCAGTGAGGACGCCAGCCTGCTCTACGTTTCGGACACGGCTGCCGGCCGGGTCACACCCGTCGATATCTATAACCGCCGCATCGTTCGCGATCCTGGAAAGGGTTTTCCTGTGCCCGCCGGCGATTCTCCAGCGGCGTTGCGATTCGATCCCGCGGAAAACTTGCTCCTGGTGGTGAGCCAGGGCTCGGGCGACCTGGCGGTCATCCGGGTGCGCACTAATTTTCTGCTCACGATGATTCCTGTCGGCGATCATCCGCAGGATCTCGCCGTTAATTTGTTTTAGTATGGTATTCCCGAAAAATCCGTAGATCCTTCGAGAAAGCTTTGGGCCAGCAGAAAAAGGGTTAACACAGAGTTCGCACAGAGCACAGAAGACACGGGAGTTAAGAAACGGAAGGAAGTCGTTCAAAGAAAGAAAGCGGAAAGAAAAACATTAACCATTGCGAAAACCGCTCCTACCACTCCGGCGGCCAAGCCCAATTTTCTTCGCCAAGGCTTACGTCCAGGAAGCCCTCGGCGGGCAAAACATCGACCGGCAATCCTCCATGCCATAGCGCAACGCCAAGCCGCAGCTTGCGCTGGCCTCTGAAATCGATCTGGTCCTTATGGATGGCCACTTCCAGAACCCGCTCAAACGCCGCTTCCGCGACAAGTTTCGGATTCAGGAGGCACACGAGACCCTTTTCGACGGCGAACCCTCGCACGTGGCCGCGCTCCAGATGCACGACGAGGGTCACTTCTTCCGCGCCGCCGATGGTGATGCGAAACTCGGGATCTTCCAGCTCTCCGAGCGCCTCGACGAAGGGATCGATGCGCACGCAGAAGCGTTCTTCTTCGAATCCGTAGCGCATTTCGTGCAGGTAGAAGACACGTCCGTGCATGGACCCGCCGCGGCGTTCCGGTGAATACAATCCCGCCCCCAGCCATTCGAAATAGGACGTATCTCGTCCGTCAATGTTGATTTTCAGCTGGCCCGTCGGAGCGAGCTGAACGGCGTGCTCCGGTTTCCGCTTGATGGGCTTGGCCAATTCTTCCGGCGCTACCTGTCCCAGCGCCAGGTAGATGGCGGTCAGGAGCTTTCGAAACAGCGCGTCAAACTCCGCGTCGTTCGCGGTGCTGTGTTCCGGGCCGAACCACCAACACCAGTCGCTCCCCTCCGCGGCCAGGAGCGATTCGCGCGCTTCCTTAAGCGCGGTTCCGGTTGGGGCGTCCGCCCTTCCCTGCTTGCGCGCTTCGAATGCGCGAGCGTAGGCTTCGCGCGCGTCCCACAATAATTCCCACGCGGCGACGTCCTCGGGGTGGCCGATCCACACATCAAAATTCGCGTTGATCCAAGATGCGGGAAAAATTCCGGTGGTGACGGGAATTTCACCGGCGGCGGCAATGGCCTCGGTGGCGGTCAGCGCGCGGAAATCCTGGTCACCCTGGATGCGTCCATAAAACTCACGGAGGAAGGCGCGTCCGTTCCCCGGGTAGTATTCCCAAGCATTTTCGCCATCGAGGAAAAGACAGATGGTGAGCGGCTGATCGCCCTGCATGGATTCACCGAGATGGCGCATACGATTGTGGAGATCGGCGGCCGCGGCTTTGCCGTCCATGCGGCTGTAGACAAAACCAACAAGATCCGACAAGTGGTGATCGCGAAACAATCCTGCAATGCTATTTCCAGCTAGTTGCACGCGCCACGGTTTGTAGAGGCGATCGGCGTTAGCGGGAATGCCGTTTCCGTCGCGGAAAAATCCGACGTTCAGAGTGCGCCCAAGAACTCCCTCGTCCGTTCCGAACCACTTGAATCCTTCTTCCGAGGCAATGGTCAGCGCCTGGTCCGAGACCGAGCCTTCGGAAGGCCACAGACCGGCGGGCTTCACGCCAAAAACTCTTTCGTGATATTCGCGGGCAAGCTGCAATTGCTCGCGTGCATCTTCCGGACGCCGGTAAGCGCGGCGCGGGAGAGGGGTCGCCGGATTGGCCACGCGAGCAATATCCGAATCGCAGATCAGAGGAAGAATGGGGTGATAGAATGGGGTCGTGCTGATCTCGATCTGGCCCCGCTGCGCCGCGTCCCGATAAGCAGGGAGTACCAGTCCCAGAAATTCGAGCTGTTTTTTCCGCAGCGCGGATTTGTCTTTCTCGGTGTAGTCCTTCCCTTTGGTGGAAAGACGGCTGACGACATCATCGGTCTCGAACCAGGACTCTTCCATCCACGCCAACTGCGAGAGGAGTTGCAGGTCGCGCCAGTCGCGCAGGGTGAAAGAGACCAGCGCCTGCGCGCCACCGGCAGGACGCGACCATTCGAATAACTCAGCGAACCGGGGCCAGCGCGACATCAGCCGCTCGTGGTTGACCTGGAACGCTCGCGCGATGATTTCCGCCTTATCCTCACGTGTTAATTCCTCCCCATTTTTGAACGCCAGGGAAAACCAGGGTTCGTTGAAATTACCGCTGGCGTACTCCTCGAGTTGCATGCCGAGCGAAGGCACGACGTTGCATGTGGCATGGAAATTGGGAAATTCGCGGAGCATCTCAACCATGCCCCAGTAATCTTTCAGGGCATGCAAGCGCGTCCATGGGAGGACATAGCGCCCAGTTTCGGGGTCGCGGTACTGCGGCTGATGCATGTGCCACAACACCACTAGGTGAACCCGCCTCATCTCTCGCGTCTCTCCTGTGCTAGTCCCGCGACCGGAGGTCCTCCGGCTCGCAATTGAAGATTGAAGCGGCGATTCAAGTCCGACCCGATAGACTCGAGCGCGCCAGCCCTGTCTTAAGAAAGAACCGCTGTAAGAAAAACTATCACGTAATCGACGATAAGAGAAAGGAAGCGTGCAAAAATCGGCGGACGCTTGCTGGGCCGATAAGCAGATTTTATATGCAGTCGCGGTGGCAGGAGGAATTCAGTGGTATGGAATCCGGTTAGAGCCCTCGCGTCAGCCGGTGCAACCGGCGGAGTTGCTCGAGGAGGTTACCCGAGACTGGTCATGGAAGAGCGGTGACGGCACCTTTTAATCCAACGCCGGAACCGCGTTGCGCTCCTGGCGCCGACGACGCAAATAGTGCATAGCAATGTTGAGGTAAACATTCCCGCAGGGTGTCTCGATACAAATCACCAGCGCTTCGGTGTCCGCGCTGCCGGCCAGCCCTGTTTCGTCCATGTGAATCTCCGGCGGGAAGACTTTAAAGTGAAATCCTTGATCGTTCAGCAGCGTCACGGAATTGCCGATGACCATGTTAGCCATCTCGCACACCGTCTCCCGCACCACCTGCTCGCTGGCCGCAACTTCCGTCCCCGCGAGCTGGCTGGCCACCTTCAAAGCCACTTCCGGAGAGAGATCGAGAATGACGCGCCCTTCGATGTCTCCCTTGATGGCGATGAGCGCCGCGACCCCCTTGCGGCGATACGCCTCTTGGTCCATTTCCAGGTCCACAATTTTCGTCGGCGCCTGCAACGACTCCGAGAAAACCGCATCCGCGGCGTTGATGAAGGGCTGGATCAATTCCATTCTCATGAGCGGTGTTCTCCTGCAAACGCCACCGGCGAGCCAACGGCGTTGGGATCGTCGCTGAGGACGTAGCGGAGAATCTCGTACAAAACTTCCGGCTTCACGGGCTTCTGCACGAAATGCTTAGCGCCCTTCTGGAGAGCCGCCAGGATATTCTCCTGGTATCCCACCGAGGAGACCATGACGATGCGAGCGCTGGCATGCTGGCGCACGATACGCTCCACGGCTTCAATCCCTTCCATCTGCGGCATGGTGATGTCCATGAGCACGATGTCCGGTGTAATGCGGTTGAATTCCGCGATGGCGGTCAGGCCATCTCCGGCTTCGCCGGCCACTTCCCCGCCGAACATCTCGATCATTTTGATGAGATTCTTGCGCGCGAAGACGGAATCGTCCACCACGAGGTAGCGAACCGGCTGATTATCTTTTCGAAGCAGGGCGGCAAATTGTTTCATGGCCTTCTCCTTATCCCGGCGCTCGCCTTCACGAGCGCTGGGATGAAACCGATGTCTTTTCAATTTTGTCGTTCTTTTCAAACTTTCCGTCCTTCTCGACTTTGTCAGTGACGCCACGTTCCGCGCCGTAATTGCTCACCAAGTACGACCCGAGTCCATCGAGCGGAATAATCTTGTTGGCATATCCTTTAAGGATTGCGGCGCGCGGCATGCCACTGACCACACAGGTATCCTCACTCTGCGCGATAGTCATCCCACCGGCAACCTTTATCGTACCTAAACCTTCGGCGCCATCGTCTCCCATGCCGGTCATCAATATGCCGACGGCAGTGAGCCCAAACTCCTGGGCCACGGAATGGAAGAGCACGTCCGCGGATGGGCGATGCCCGTTGACGGGGGGCCCATCGGAGAGAACTACAATATCGCCCCGGGGCATGCGGCGAAGCATCATGTGACGATTTCCGGGACAGATGAGAGCCCGGCCGGCGAGGAGGAGATCGCCGGACCGCGCTTCGTGAACTTCAAGAGCGCAGCAATCGTCGAGGCGCTTCGCGAACATCTCGGTGAAACCCTCCGGCATGTGCTGCACAATCACAATCGTGGATTGAAAATCCGCGGGGATTTGCGACAAGACAAATTGCAATGCGTTTGGACCGCCGGTTGAAATTCCAATGGCGATGATGCGGCGCGGAGGCAGTGCAGCGCGAGCTACTTTTTTCGGCGCGGAGGTTTCGTCGATGACGGCGGGGGGAAGTTTGCGGCCAGCGGCGTGTTTGGCGACTTTTATTTTTGCAATCAGCCGATCGGCAATGTCGTCGAGGCGGCCAGCGGCGGCGTCTTTTGGTTTTGCAAGAAAATCGACGGCACCCATGGCGAGGGCTTTGAAGGTAGCGTAACCACCCTCTTTCGAATGAGTGCTGAAAAGAATGACCGGCAAGGGGGCGCGCTGCATGATGAGGCGCAACGTTTCCATGCCGTCCATCCGCGGCATCTCCAGATCAAGGGTCACCACATCGGGCTTCAGCTCTTCAATCTTTTTCAATGCGAAAGCGCCGTCCATGGCGGTGCCGACAACTTCGATGGAAGGATCGCGCGCGAGAATCGCGGGGATCAGTTTCCGCATGAGAGCGGAATCATCAACGACGAGAACGCGGATACGTTCGGTCATGCGATCGCTCCAAGCGGGGTACCACGT
>QHZB01000263.1 GCA_003224525.1 Acidobacteriota bacterium
GTCCCGGTGACCCGGATCGACGACCGGCCTCTCCCCTTCGGCCCCTTCTATACCAAGGCTCGAGAACTGTATTTGGAAGTTCGCGCCTTCATGAACGGCGAACCCCAGAAGCAATGGTTGAAAGCATGCCCGAAGAGACAGGGACAGCCCGCGACTCTTATCTGGGTGCGTTCGGCCGGGCGAGATGCGCGACATAAACCGGGCCTGATATTTAGACGTAGTGGGCGCATCGGGTCTTTGTCATTACTTTACTTTCTTCCGCGGGTCCCCGGAGAGCCCATGCGGAACCGCGAAAGCGCTTCTCCGAGATTCTGAATGAACGCTTCCGAATCATAAACATCCGCCTGGATGCGGGTGCCTTCCGCGGGTGCAGTTGGTTCGACTTCGTCGAGCTGAAATTCATGCGCGACCTCTTCAACGATTGTGGGCGAGATCAGTCGCTGCTGTTCAGCATAAGCATTGATGAGCGAGTGTTCGCAAAGCAGATTCACCACGCGCGGAATGCCCAATGAATACAAATGGATCGTTTCGACAGTTTTCGGGTTGAAAATCAGCTCACCGCATGCTCCAGCGATCCTCAGTCGCTCGGCGATGTAGTCATGGGTCTGCTCTTTCGTCAGAGGGGTTGTCTTACAGCGGAGCATGATGCGCTGGCGGAGTTGTCGCAGTTGTGGCAGCATCAGCTTCTCTTCCAACTCTTGCTGTCCAGACAATACGATCTGCAGCAACTTTTCCGTGGATGTCTCCAGGTTGGTCAACAGCCGAATCTCTTCGAGCACCGGGTAGGTCAGGTTTTGTGCTTCGTCCACGATGAGCACGGTCATTTCACCGGCACGGTAGCGCTCGATAAGCCATTGATTGAGTCGCATCAACTGCTGACTCTTTGTCTGAGAGTCGCAGGAAATGCCGAACTCGGCCAGAATGAAATCAAACATTTGATTCGTATTCATCCGGGAATTAAATAGAAACGCAGTCCTTGCCCGCCGTTGACGCAGCCAGTCGAGAAGGCGGTTTATGAGGGTGGTTTTTCCTGTGCCGACTTCGCCGGTGAGAGTAATGAAACCTTTGCGATTCTGGATGCCATACATCAGTCCGCTTAGCGCTTCCTCGGTCTCTTTGG
>QHZB01000264.1 GCA_003224525.1 Acidobacteriota bacterium
ACTCCCGGCTCCGGGGAAAAAGTCGCTGCGGCTTCTTTTATGACGGTGGCCTTCAGCAATTCGGCGCCACGAGCCGCGGGCAGAGCCTGGCAGACTTCTCCTAAACAGAGGTCGATGATCTCTTGGCGTGGCTTCTGCAGCAAATCGTAAGACGCGCTGATAACCAGTTGCAAGTACTGCCCCACGGGGGCGGTCTTCTCTTTAGCGTTCGAATCGGCGTAGAGAGCGGACTTATTGAAGATCCACTGGGTGGTGGTGTCCAGGAGCGTCAGGAACGGCTCGGTCATCACTTGTCGGTCAAACCAGAAATGAACTCCGGTGATCGGGGCGACTTTGATTTTGTCCAGATTTGCGAGCAAGGGAACGCTCTGCTTCACGCTCTCCGGAAGCAGCTCGGCCAGCACGGTGTGGGGCACTGCAAATATGTAAGCATCGGCCGTTTCTTCGCGCCCTTCGTCGAAGCGAACTCCGGAGAGTTCGCCGTTTTCCATTTTCAGGCCGCGCACCGGAGCGCGCAGAAGCACTTCCCCGCCGCGGCACTCGATTTCCGACTTGCATCCATCGTAGAGATTGGCGAGCGGGACGGCGGGCACTCCCATACGATAGCCGGTGCTATTGGAGAGGAAGGCTTTCCAGAAAACGTCGACGCCGAAGCGCGCGTCGGTGCGATCAAGTTCTTCGTCGAGAGCGCTGACGAGGACAACGCGCCAGAAACGTTCGATGGCGTGTTTCGTTTGGCCGCGGCGGCGGAGCCACTCGAGCATGGAGACGCCGCCGTTTTCCTGCAGGTCCGAGGGCTTACCCTTGGTCCGCAGAATATCGAGCATGGCGCGCGCGATGGAAAGCTTGTCCAGCAAAGCCAGCGGCGCAAAGGCCGCGAACGATCCGGTGAGATGAAACGGCGCGGGCAAGAAACCGGCTTGCATCTCGCCATGGCGGCCCTCGGGGTCCAGGAAGAAGAGGCGGTCGAAGAACTTGATTTTGCCGGCGGCACCGATGCGCGTGTAGAAATCTTCGAGATTTGTGCAGCATCCCAGAGTCACGTGCTGACAATTGTCGACATGCTCGCCGTCGGGCAACACGTAAGACGTTGCGCGGCCGCCAAGAAAGGGGCGCTGTTCAAACACACGTACCCGCCAGCCGGATTCAGCCAGCGCGATGCCGGCTGCCAGTCCCGCCAGCCCGCCCCCGATCACGATCACGCTTTTCAAGGATATTCTCTTCCGTGTGGCGGCCGAAGCGCGCCTTGGCAACGAACATCATCTTTTCCGCTTTAGGTAGCCGCACACGCTCGCCGAAGACGGCAAAGTCCAGCGACTCGATGCGTGCGAGCAAGGCGCTGTAAGTATGAACCAGCAGCCACAAGGCGCCGCGGCTGTCCGCATCGATGAGCCCGAGCAAGGCAGAACCTTCTTCATAGAGCTGCCAGGCGCGTTCGGCTTCGAAGCGGAGCAATTCGCGAATGCCGAGAGTTGCTTCGCCGCGGCCAAAGTCTCCCGGTGAAACTCCGTAACGCTGCAGATCTTCTTCCGGGAGATAGACACGCCCGAGTTTGTGATCCTCGTGCACGTCGCGAATGATGTTCGTCAGTTGAAAGGCAAGGCCCAGCTTTTCCGCCAGGTCCAGGGCACGCGCGTCGCTGAAGCCAAACACGTGCGTGCAGGTGAGTCCAACCGTGCCGGCTACACGATAGCAATATTCGCGGAGGCGGTCGAAGGTCGGGTACGTCTGCACCGTCAAATCCATCTCTGCGCCGCTGATCAGGTCGTGAAGATAGCGCGCGGGCATTTTGTAACGGTGCATGGTGTCCACGAGCGCGGGCAGAACTTCGGCCTCGCCATAGGAGGCCTCAGAAGGCAAGGGCATCACGGCAGTGCCATCAAAAACCTGCGACTGCCCGGTAGCGGCCTCATCCAGAGCGGCGCGCCATTTCGCGAGTCCGCGCTGCTTCGCGAGGAGCCCTTGATCTTCATCCGAGACGTCATCCACCAGGCGCATGAAAGCATAAAGCGCGGCCAGGGCGTCACGCTTCGCCTTCGGAAGAAGAAAAAAAGCGTAGTAGAAATTGCTGCGGGAGGCGCGCGCGATGCCATGGCATGCTTCGTAAGATGCTTCGATCGATTCGCTCGATAGGGGCGCAGCATGCTGCGCCCCTATCGCTGCTGGCGCTGGCACTTTCTCACCGGAGTAGGAATTTTTGTTTAGTAGATGCTTTACCAGGGTGCGAACCAAGAGCCCCCCCTGCTTCACTTTGCTGACGGCCGGGCGGTGGTGGAGCGTGTCATATCCCATCGCTTCAATGGCATCGAGTACGGCCCAACCGCCGCGGGTAAACATCTCGAGGTCCACGCTTAGGCGTCCATCGACCATTTTTGCGAGCGGCCTGCCTTCGGCAAAGAGGATGCGTGTGCGCGCGATCAGATCCTTCATCAAACGCCTATAGCGCTCATCGAAGCGCCGTTCGACGATGTCGCTCTCGGAGAGCCCCTGTGCCGCGGCCGCATCGAGCGGAATGTAAATCCGTCCGATCTCCAGGTCACGAGAGACATCCTGCCAGAAGTTCGCGAGCTGAAGCGCCGTACAAGTTGCATCCGACAAACGCTGGCGTTGTTCGTCGCGGTAACCGCACAGGTACAGCGCCAGCCGGCCCACCGGATTTGCCGAATACCTGCAATAGCCGAGCACGGCATCCCAGTTCGGATAGCGCTTCACGGTCTGGTCCTGACGGAAAGCGGTCAGGAGGTCCGCGAAGGGCTGCTTGGGAATATCCTTCGCGACGATCGTCTCGCGCAACGCCACAAAAACCGGGTGCGACGGCTTTCCCTGGTAACACGCATCCAGCTCGCGCTCCCACCAATGGAGCAATTCCAGGGCGCGCGCCGCATCGGGAACTTCGTCGCCGAGATCATCCGCCCAGCGGCAGTACGCATAGACGTTGTAGAAATGCTGGTGAAGCGATTTGGGGAGAAGCCACGATACGACGTTGAAATTCTCGTAATGATGCGTCGCCAGCCATCGCGTGTACTGCTGAGCGACATTGGGAGAGCAGCCGGGCTTCGGCGCGTGCCGGGTGATGTCGATTTCACCGGGGAGCAACATTAGAAGAGAGGTTCCTCGCTTTGCAAATCCGCCCGGAGCGCAAATGGCACGTTTCGCTCGGTCCTGCAGCACCATCGGGGATGCGGAAACCACAAATGACGAGTTGGTTTGGTTTGCACCGGAAAACTATGGCCGCACGGCCAACTTGATCTCGCCGCTGCGCGACTTCATGCGCGCAAACGCCTGAGGCAGGTCCGCCAGCCGGATTTCTTCGGTGACGAAATCACGAGCCGAAATGTCCCCGCGCCGGATGGCTTCCAGCGCTTCGCGAAAGAACCGCGGGGTGTGATGAAAGGGTGAAATCAGCTTGATCTCCGAGTAGTGAATCGCCGCCGGGTCGATTTCCACGCGAGTGCCCGAAGGCAAGCCGCTAAAGAAATTCACAACACCACCGCGCCGCACCATCGCCAGGGCCTGCTGCCAGGTGGCCGGATTGCCCGCCGCTTCGACCACGGAATCCGGTCCAAGCTGGTCTTCTGTAAGCGCTTTTACCGCGGACACGACATCATCCGTCTCGGTGACGTTGAAGGCCGCCACCGCGCCCAGCCGCTTGGCAATATCGAGCGGCGCCGCGCGGCGCGCTAACGCGATGACGCGCACTCCGCGCCTTGAAAGC
>QHZB01000341.1 GCA_003224525.1 Acidobacteriota bacterium
AATTACACGGCTGCCGCCACTCATGGCGAGATCGTCGATGTGTTCCGGCTGGCGGCGAAGGGCAACGCGCCGGTACACGTGCACCTGCGGCACGCGGGACTGAAAGAGCCAACAACGGGACTCGTGGGGATCGAAGAGGTCATTGCGGCAGCGGCAGCGACGGGAGCTCCACTGCACGTGGTGCACATCACGAGCATGGGACTGCAGGATACGCCGCGGCTCATCGCCATGGTGAGAGGCGCGCAGGAGCGCGGTCTTGACGTGACGACCGAATGCTATCCCTATACGGCCGGCAGCACCTTGCTGGAGTCAGCGATTTTTGATCCCGGATGGCAAGACCGGCAGGGAATCACTTACAAAGATGTCCAGTGGGTGAAGACGGGCGAGCGGCTGACCGCGGAGACCTTTGAAAAATATCGCAAAAATGGAGGTACGGTCGTCATTTTTTCGATTCCCGAAGGGGCTGCACGCACGGCGGTCGCAGATCCGATCGTGATGATCGCCAGCGACGGCATGCCCATTACGGGAGCCAAGGTCCACCCACGGGGGCAGGGGACGTTCTCGCGAGTGCTAGGGCATTACGTGCGAGAAGAGAAGGCGTTGGATTTGATGACGGCTCTGCGAAAGATGACCCTGATGCCGGCCCAGCGGCTGGAAAAGCGCGCGCCGATGTTCAAGGACAAAGGGCGGATTCGCGTGGGGGCAGATGCGGACATTACGGTGTTCGACCCGAGGCGCGTTATTGATAATGCAACCTACGAACAGCCGTTAGAATACTCGGAAGGGATTCAGTTTGTGCTTGTCAACGGGGTTCCCGTCGTCAAAGACGGGCAACTCGTTGATGGCGTTTTTCCGGGCCGGGCGGCTCGTGCGCCCATTTTGCAATGAACGAGAAGTTGCCGTAAAGATTTCCTGCACAGGGGGAAGGCACCTTGCACTTAACACTTGCCGATTGGGCCGCGATCGTTGGTTATCTGCTGATCACTCTCGTCCTGGGGTTGTATTTCCGGCGGCGGTCGGGACAGAGCACGGAGGACTACTTCGTTTCCGGCAGAAACGTGTCGTGGTGGCTGGCGGGAACGTCGATGGTGGCGACCACGTTTGCGGCCGATACGCCGCTGGCCGTGACGGGACTGGTCTATATCAACGGAGTCGCGGGGAATTGGCTGTGGTGGAGTTTTTTGCCGTCGGGAATGATGACGGTGTTCTTGTTCGCGAGATTGTGGCGGCGCTCCGGATTGATCACTGACGTACAGTTTGCTGAAATGCGCTACAGCGGGAAACCCGCGGCGTTCCTGCGTGGATTTCGTGCTGTTTATCTTGGCCTGCTGATGAACTGCCTGATCCTTGGGTGGGTGACGAAGGCGATGGTCAATATCATCAGCACGGCGATGGGTGTGAGCGACGCGAAAGCGCTGGCCATCTGCGTGTTTTTCCTGATGCCCTTCACGGGAATTTATGTTTCGCTTGGCGGTTTGTGGGGCGTGCTTTGGACGGACTTGTTCCAGTTCGTTCTGAAAATGGCGATTGTGATTTCGGTGGCCTGGTACGGAATACACGCGGTTGGCGGGATGCCGCAACTTCTCGCGGCGCTTGCGGCGCGGCGTGCCGCTGCCGGGCCGGGAGCCAGCGACATCACCGCTCTCTTACCGGATTTTTCCCGAGGGTTTGCCAGCGAAGCATTGTGGACGCTGCCGGTGATTACTTTTGTGGTGCATTTGACGGTGCAGTGGTGGGCGTTCTGGTATCCGGGAGCGGAACCTGGCGGTGGTGGATACATCGCGCAGCGGATTTTCAGCGCAAAGGACGAAAGAAACGGATTGTTGTCAGTGCTGTGGTTCAACCTGGCGCACTACGCGCTGCGGCCCTGGCCCTGGATTTTGACGGCGCTCGTGGCGGTTGTTCTTTATCCTGGGTTGGCACAGCCCGAGCGCGGATACATGTTGGTGGCGACGCGGCAGACACCGCATGCGCTCCTGGGAATCTTGCTCGCAGGATTCATGGCCGCGTTCATGTCCACCGTCGCAACGCAATTGAATTGGGGCAGTTCCTACCTTGTGGAAGACTTTTACCGGCGCTTCCTGAAGAAAAATGGAAGCGAGGCGCATTACGTGAATGCTTCGCGTCTCGCCACGGTCTTCCTGGTAATCGCGGCGGCGCTTGTGGCGTTGCAGCTTGGCTCGGTTAGCGCTGGGTGGAAAATCGTGTTGGAGCTGGGAGCAGGAACCGGCGGCGTATATTTGCTCCGCTGGTACTGGTGGCGCGTGAATGCCTGGAGTGAAATCTCCGCGATGATGGCGGCGCTGGTGACGACGCTGGCGCTGCATTCGAACGCGCTCTGGATGGCGATTGCTGGCAGGCCGCAACCCTTCAGCGGTTCGGACCCCGTCATTTTCGCGAAGACGACGTTGTGCACCACCGGCGTCACCACGCTTGTGTGGGTGACGGTCACACTGCTTACGCCAGCAGAACCGGGAGACACGCTCGTGAAGTTCTACCGGAAAGTGCGCCCGCAAATCACTGGATGGCATGCCGTGGCCAAGCTCGCAGGAGATGAGCCCGTCACGCGCGATCTGGGGAAGAATCTTCTGTGCTGGATCCTGGGGTGCGTGCTCATCTATTCCTCGCTGTTCTGTATTGGTGAGTTGTGCTTCGGACGGTATCAGGTGGGATTTGTTCTCGCGATTGTGGCGAGTGCCTGCGGGGTAGCCATCTCCCGGCTCATGCCCAAGCCTTTGGAGTGGCAAGCAAACTGAGATGGCGGACTCGGCGCAGCGATCTCGATCAGGTACGCATCACGCCGTGCTCGCAGGGTTCCTTGGCTGGACGCTCGACGCTTTCGATTTTTTCATCGTCGTTTTTCTCTTTGATACGCTGGCGCACCAGTTCGGGGTCAGCAAGAAAGAAATCGTTTTCACCACCACCGCGACGCTCGCCATGCGGCCCATCGGCGCGCTGCTATTCGGGCTACTTGCGGACCGCTATGGACGCCGCATCCCGCTCATGGCCAACGTGATCTATTTTTCATTGATCGAATTGATGTGCGGTTTTTCGGCAAACTACACCGCGTTCATCATTTTGCGCGCGCTGTTCGGCATCGGCATGGGCGGCGAGTGGGGCGTGGGCGCGTCGCTCGCGATGGAGGCAGCGCCGGTGCGCTGGCGGGGTATCCTCAGCGGGATTTTGCAGAGCGGCTATTCGATCGGATATCTACTGGCTGCGGGGGCCGCAAGGTTTCTCCTGCCCCTGTGGGGATGGCGCCCGATGTTTTGGATCGGCGCACTGCCCGCGCTGCTCGCGCTGTATATCCGTACGAAGGTGCCGGAGTCGGAGGCGTGGAAGCAGCATCGCGCTGCGAACACCGGACAGGTTCTGCGCATCGTTGCTGGAGAGTGGAAGCGCTTTGCGTATCTTGTCGTGCTCATGACGTTCATGATGTTTCTCTCGCACGGAACCCAGGATCTTTATCCGGATTTCCTAAAAGAGGTGCACAAGATTTCCACCGCGATGGTAGCCAATATTGCGATGATTTATAACGTTGGGGCCGTCGTCGGCGCGATTGTTTTTGGACACTTCTCGCAAGTGGCCGGACGCCGCAAAGGGATGATCGCGGCCCTGGGGTTGTCGCTCCTGCTGATTCCGCTGTGGGCGTTTGGCGGCGGCCTTTTGGCAATCATCGCCGCTTCGTTCTTGATGCAGGCGGGAGTGCAAGGTGCCTGGGGCGTGATCCCGGTGCACTTAAACGAGCTTTCCGCCGACGCGGCCCGTGGGTTGATGCCAGGCCTGGTGTATCAGCTGGGAATACTGCTCGCAGCACCCACAAACTCGATCCAATACGCGCTTCACGTCCGCTTCGGTTATCAGTGGGCGATCGCCGGGTTCGAAATCGTGACGATTCTAACGCTGGCAATGCTGCTCTGGCTCGGTTCGGAAGCGCACGGCAGGCGTTTCGTACGGAACCCGCAATCGGATGCTGGCGGACCCGCGACCTGAACGATCCCCGTTCAGTCGAACGCAACTCCTGGAACGCGCCGTTCGTTTGCCAGCCATCTTAAAATTTGCTTTCCGCAGCGGCTGGATGCCCAGCGTTGGCCTGTGATAATATTTATGCACTGCGCGCCCGTAGCTTAGTGGGATAGAGCGTCTGGCTACGAACCAACTAAGCGAAAACTATAAGCCTTTTCTCTGGCGTCGCTTACGGGCAAAGCCATTCGTTATTCGCCTTCTGAATTGTACCGAGGATGTACCTAAATATCGTAGTTCCGACTCTGCGCGAGCAGAAACGTCAAATCTCAGCCGCACACATGTGTCGGTCTTGTCTTGTTCGCAGATATAAGTCCTGCTGTGCCACGGCCATTTCCTCGAACGGGCTCGCCTGCAAGATTCGGATGTACGAGAGGCACGTATCGCGATCAAGTACCTTGGGAAGCTTGCAGACCGATTGACGCGATACGTAGCCAAAATGGATGCTGTTCGATGCCCGAAGGAGTTCGTGCAGCCATGCGAAGATGCGAGCGCCGGTTGCGCGCGCATGCCCGGGGCGGGGCGCCTATTCGGCCCGCAGCATCTCGGCGGGGTCGATTCGCACCGCCTGGATTACCGCCGGCAACGAAGCCAGCAGCGCCGCCGCGACAATTGCCAGCGACGGAAGCCCGAGCATGGGCAGGTCGGTAGCCTTCACTTGATAGAACAGCGTCTCGACGTATCGTATCGAGCTCATAGCGAGCGCGAGGCCCGCGAGCGCCCCCACCAGCACCATTGAGGAGATGTCCGCGATAACATGTCGCGCGATATCGCGGGCCTGCGCGCCAATCGCCATACGAATGCCGATCTCGTGACGGCGCTGCAACACCGAGTAGTGGAGCACGCCATAGAGGCCGACACCCGCCAGCAACAGGGCGACAACTGCGAAAAACAGCGCCAGCATCGCCAATAGCCGCTCGCGGACGGTTTGCGATTCGTTGATCTCCAGTTGCGTACGGATATTGCTGACGCGGAACTCGGCCCGCGCCCGTGTCACTTCCTGACGCAGGGTCAGTGCGAGCGTGAGCGGGTTGGGGTTGTAGGTGCGTACAATGAACGTGCCTCGGCTCCGGGGCGCCATGGGTGCCCATGCCATGCGCTCGTCAACTGATTGAAACGGTACATAGGCCGTTGGCAACAGGGGCTCGCGCGTGCGGCTATACATGGCATCGCGAACCAGGCCCACGATCCGGTAACGACTCTGCCCTTTGTCGAAGGATTTTCCTACGGGATTCACACCGTCGAAGTAAGCCTTCGCGAAAGCCTCATTGACGATGGCAACGACTGGCGACGTGTCGCTGGCGAGAAAATCTCTCCCGTCAACGAAGACAATTTTCATCGCATCGATCCAGCCGGGCGAGACACTGAGAAAGTAGGTGAAGACTCCGTTTTGCGGTACTCCGCTGATCGAAATGTAGCTACGAAAGCCGTACCCGACGAGCAACGGCCAACTCGCCACCGCAACCTTCTCCACACCCGGCACCGTTCGGAGATGGTCGACGATTTGGTCCCAGAACAGCGGTGGCTGTGGCCGCTCCGCGACGGTATCCAGAGCGAGAACCCGTTCCGCTGAGAACCCCGTGGGTCGATGGGACAAGCGTTCGAACGTGGCGACAAACAGGCTGGCAACGAAAAGGACAAGAAAACAGAAGGCGACCTGCAGGGCGATCAAGGCATGCATCAAGCGGCGTCGGGAATGCGGGTCTTCTCCGCCTTTGAGCGCGCTGACCGGCTTGGTTGCGGAGGCACGCACCGCGGGGAGCACACCAAAGAGAAAGGTTACGCCAAGGGTGAGCACCAAGGCGAAGAGGAAGACGCGACAGTCCGCAGGAAGAAATAGCCGGGCCGGGTTGTCCGGCGGATTGATGCTACTGACGACGAACGGCGCCGCCCACCACGCGAATAATGAGCCCAGCGCCAAAGCAAGCATGGCAATCCAGGCGCTTTCCATCAACACGAGTTGCACGAGGCGCCAGCGTCCCGCGCCGATGGAGATTCGCAGGCCCATCTCGCGCGCTCGCGCTGCCCCCTGGGCAATCATCAGATTCGCGACGTTGGCGCACGTGATGAGTAGCACCAGCACCACCACAACACCAAGCAAGGTAAGCGAAGGGCGGCTGTTTTCTTGCATTTCAGAGACGCCAGCAGCCGCGGGCTGCAGCACCATCGCTTGGGCGATAATGTTCCCAAAACGCTCTTGATCCGTTCCTTTGAGCCCCGCCCCCTTGCCCCGCTCCTCCTCGAAGGCCCGATAGGTCGCCTGCAGTTTCTGTCGAACAGGCTCCCCGGCGACGCCCAGCTTGAGCCGAGCCCACGTCCTAAGCCAGCTCGAATTTGAGTTGCCGACATCCGGATGCATGATCGCAGGCACGAAGATGTCGGTCATAGTGCCAGGCTCCGTGCCCGAGAAGGGCGCGTCGGCAACGCCCACGATCTGGTAGAGGTCATTGCGCAAACGAAATGTGCGCCCGATCACCTTCGGATCCTGTCCAAAGCGACGCGTCCAATAGTCGTGCGAAAGCACCGCTAAGGGATGTGCGCCAGCCGTGAGATCGTCGCTTTCAGTTAACAGCCGCCCCAAGACGGGCCGGAGTCCAAACGAGCCGAACATGGAGCCCGAAACGTATTGTAAGAGCGCCTTCTCCATCTCCTGGTCCGCCCCATAGGTTAGGTCCATCCGCTCCGCATATGAAATCGCAAGCAATTCGGCTTGACCCTTCACTGCGCCGCGCAACTGGCGGAAGAGCGGGTATTGATAATCCTCGAATGTTCCAGGCTTGCCATCGAAACCGGCCCCGTGACGAGAGAGAATGTACAAACCTTCGGGTTCCACCACTGGCAAGGGCCGCAGAAGCAGCGCGTCGACGAGTCGGAATGCAGATGTGCATGCCCCGATCGCCAAAGCAAGTGACACGATCGCCGCGGCCGAAGTGATTTTGTTTTTCTTGAGCTGCCGCAAGCCAGAGACTGCGTCAGCGCGGAGGGAATCGAGCCACATGAGAAGCCGGACGTCGCGGCTCTCTTCGCGGTGCCGCAGCGTGGAGCCGAATGCTCTCCGGACTTCAGCGGGGTCGCGGCCATGCTCAATGGCCTCTTGGATGTGCGATTCGAGTTCTTCATCGATCTCGCGATTCAAACGATCGCTGCAAAACACATTGGCAATGCGCGACCACAGCGACATATTAGGCCTCCCGCAGAACGCGATTTACAGCGGCGGTCACCGCCTGCCAGCGCGATTCTTCGGCGTCAAGTTGCTTCTTTCCCGCCGCCGTCAGCTCGTACATGCGCGCCCGCCGTCCGGGGGTTTTCGTGATCCATTCGGCGCGAATCCAGCCAGCTTCCTCCATTCGGTGGAGCGCCGGATAGAGCGAACCTTCCTCGACGCGCAGCACTTCGCGGGACATGTTCTGGATTGCGGACATAATGGCATAGCCGTGTAGCTGCACCCGGCGCGACAGGATCTTCAATACGAGCAGATCGAGCGAACCTTGAAGTGAGTCAGGCTTTGGAATGGTCAGTCCTCACAATACATAGACGTCTTAGTATGCTAAAGGGTGCAAAGAAAATCTACGGGCTGCAAGCCGGGCATGACAGCGATTGGCCGAAACAATGGCTATTCGAGGACTTGCGTCCGTCGTAGTCCAGAAACGGGGATCGAGTAGATCGGGGCGCGAATGAACTCATCAGCGCATTTACATCCCCTCCGGGATTCATTGACGACTCCACTCTGTGCCTATTCCATACGTTATTATTGACGCGCTCGGAATACGCAGCTAATTATCGACAATGAGAACACCATCGCTTCCACGCCAGAAATTTCTTACCATTCTGGCCTGTTTCTTTTTCTCTGGCGCAGCGGGTCTCATCTACCAAGTGGCTTGGGGCAAAGCACTGGGGTTGATCTTCGGACACACTGTCTATGCGATCGCCACTGTGCTCGCTGTTTTTATGGCTGGCCTTGCCGCCGGCAGTGCTTATATTGGTCGCTGGAGCGAACAACGCGCCAAACCTGTCACCTTGTATGCCTGGATCGAGTTTCTGGTCGCTGCGACAGGAGCCTTCTCGCTCGCAAGCCTTGCTGGCGTGCGTTCTCTCTATGTAGCGGCATATCCGAGCGTTAGTGGCCTGCCGCCGCTTCTGCTAGTGCTGAGATTCTTCGGCGCAACCGTGGTGCTGTTCATTCCGACCTTCTTGATGGGGGGCACACTTCCCATCCTCGTTCGCGGCATAACAAGAAATTCTGCCGAACTGGGGATCCGCGTCAGTCAGCTTTATTGGGTCAATACTCTGGGCGCGGTTGCCGGGACATTGATCTCCGGATTTGTACTGCTTCCCGCACTCGGCCTGCGCGTGACCGTTACCTCCGCCGTGGCTCTTAACATCCTTGCGGGCCTACTCGCCTTTCGGATCGCGAAAGCGTCGAGCAACCCCGGAGACGTAAAGGGGTCACCCTCAATAGTGACTTCCGCCGCTGTCGATCCGCAACAACCCACATTTGCCTTCCTGCTTTTTCTGTTTGCCGTCGTAGGTAGCACCGCTTTTGCGTACGAGATTGCTTGGACGCGGCTCCTGGCGATCACGATCAGCAGTTCCACATATGCGTTTACACTGATGCTCGCGACGTTTCTTGCGGGCACTGTCATTGGCAGCGCTTTCTTCCAGCGCCTCTTCGCAAGCTCAGAGCGGATCTCGTTAACCACATTCTCAAGGACGCAAACCGGAATCGCGATCACAGCACTTTCTTCCTTGATTTTCTTTCATTGGATCCCAGTCGCCATTCCCCCTTTGCTCCGGGCGACCCATCAGACGTTTAGCGGGTTAGTTCTAGCGCAATTCGTCACAAGTGCCCTGACCGTGCTCCCGGTGGCTACAATATTCGGCTTCAATTTCCCGATGGTTGTCGTTTTGCTTGACCATACCGCTCGCGCGAACACCGGTAGGTCGGCAACGGTTGGCAGGGCTTATGCCGCAAACACTTTTGGCGCCATCGTTGGGTCACTGATAACCGGTTTCTGGCTGGTTCCTTGGCTGGGTAGTTTTCGGGTCATAGCCGCCGCCGCCGGGGTGAATCTGCTGCTGGCGGTAGCGTTGGAATTGCGCTCATCCGAAAGTCACGTCTTGCCTTTAGCGATGAACCTCCTCTGCCTTCTGATTGCCTTTGTCGTCGGATCTTCTTCTTTCTTCTACAACCGGGCGCTCCTCTCCTTATCAGCAGTACTCTATGGGAATTCTTATCAAGGTCATCTCACTCTTGGCGAGATCGCTGCCACAAACGATCTCGTGTTTACAGCAGACGGCGTAAACGACTCGATTGCCGTTTTCCGCTCGGATAACTACGTGGCCCTCCGCATCAACGGTAAAGTAGATGCATCCACTGGTGATGCCCGCACACAGCTCCTCTTGGGTCACTTGGGAGCCGCGTTTGAGCCTGCGCCGCGGCGAGTTCTCATCATCGGCTTCGGTAGCGGTATGACCGCCTCAGCCGTTGCCCGTTACCCTGACATCGAGACAATTGATTGCGCTGAGATCGAGCCCGCGGTGATCCGCGCGGCGCCGTATCTCGAAAGCCTCAACCGTAATGTCCTGAGCGATCCTCGCGTTCACGTCATTTTCGATGACGCGCGAAACTTCCTGCTCACTTCTCGCGAGAAGTACGACCTGATAATTTCCGAGCCGTCGAACCCTTGGATCGCCGGAATCGCCACGCTCTTCACGGATGAGTATTACGCCGCCGTCCGCCGGCAGCTTGCACCGGGCGGAAAATTCGTTCAGTGGGTGCAATCATATTCGATTGCACCGGCCGACCTGCGCATGATTATCGCGAGTCTCGCACCTCACTTTGCCGAAGTTACGCTCTGGCGTGCCGCGGGACCCGACCTTCTGCTCCTGGGCCGCACCGACGCTGCCCGCTTCCAATTCGGCCGACTCCGCTCTCTCTGGCAAAACCCAGCTCTCCGTAAGGACTTTGAGTCCATCGATGTGCATCAACCCGAAGGACTCGTCGCCTACTATTTGTTGGACGATATGGCAGTGCGAAAACTGGCAGAGGGCAACACCTTGAACACGGACGATCGCACTCTGCTCGAATACCACGCCCCTCAAACCGTGCTTACCCCAGGCCTCTCTGAGGAAAATCAAGAACTCATTACACAGTTCCGCAACGGGCCGCTGCCGACGAACTTGGAGCCCTCAGAAGTCCAACATGCGCTGGAGGGTGGTTCTCTTACAGCGGTCGATCTCAGTGACGAGGCAAATGCTAGAAATTTTGTTAGAGCTCTCGAATCTCAACCGGAGTCTACTCCCCATTACATTGCTCAAGGCCGCTTTGCGCTGATGCAAGGTGCTCTCACAGATGCCAAGTCCTTTCTCGAGGCGGCCATCAAGCGAGATCCCGACTCGCCCGAAGCAATGCACTGGCTCGCTATCGCTGAGCATCGTAGCGGCGAGGACACTTCTGCCCGGTTGCGCGTTGACGAGATTCTGAAGCGGCATCCTCGTTTCCTCCCTGCGCTCACGGATGAAATGGAGTTCGCGGTGGATCGAAAGGATTTTCGAATCGCCCTGCTTGCGCAGTTGAACCGCATAGCCGCAATGCCGGACCCAGCAGCGTCCGAATACTGTCGCTTGGGAGCAATATGGATGAAAATCTCCAATCTCGCAGAGGCTGAACCAGTTCTGCTCAGAGGAGCCCTTAAGGATCCTTATAGCTATGCCTGCCACCTTGAGCTCGGTGAGCTGTATCGTGAAACGGGTCGATTCCCTCTAGCGCGTCAGCATTTCGAGTTGGTTGTGCGTTTCTATCCGGATTATGAGCCCACCATCTTCAGGTCCCTTGCAGGCGTGTACGTCGCTCTTGGAGATTCCCACTCTGCAAAATCTACTCTTCGCAAAGGCCTTCGCCTCTTCCCTGATGACCCGGAGTTGCAGAAAGCAGCGCCCGACAAGTGATTACTGTACGTCACGCGTAAGCAGTTTTGGCGGCTCTGTTCCATGCGAGCAGCACCAAGCTCACCACTACGAAGAGCGTGGCCGCGTATCTGTTGGTATGACATACTGAATACCCGTGAAGAAGCGTCGAATACCTTGGCTCCTAGCCGCACTGGCAACTCTCGGGACAGCGAATGGCATGCCGGTCGCCACGCGTGTGCAGGGAAGTGCGGAAGTTTTCGCTATTGTCTGGCTTTCCGAGACGAACTGCGAGCAGCGGTCCGAAGCCGAACGACCAAATTTAGCACACGAATTCCAGCATCC
>QHZB01000342.1 GCA_003224525.1 Acidobacteriota bacterium
CGGTAGACCGCAGAAGGAACAGCAGCATCAGCACAAAGAAGGGCGGCACAATCCGCAGCATGTTGAGCGGCGGCGCTGGCTTGGTCATCGGCAGCGGCACGAGCATAGCATGCGCGGTAAATGTGAGTGCAGATGTCGTTGTCGTGGGCGGTGTGATGGAAGCCGGGCTGAGAGCGCAAGTGGAGTTTGCCGGCGCTCCCGCGCAAGTCAGCGCCACGGCTGAATTGAAACCGTTCGTGGGATTCACCGTAATCGTGACGGGAGTGCTCACCGCACCTTGTGCGACGGTCACTGTGGTTGGCGCTGCACCGAGCGTGAAATCCGGCGGTGGGCTCGTGCCAGTTCCGGTTAGGCTTACCATTTGCGGGCTGCCGCCGGCATTATCGGTGATGGTCAAGGTTCCCGTGCGCGCACCCGCCGCAGTCGGCGTAAACGTCACGCTAATCGTGCAAGTATTTGATCCTGCGGTCGCCGGCAAAGTAGCCGGGCTGATCGGGCATGCAGTGGCCCCGGTACTCGTTTCCGCAAAGTCACCTGATGCGGCAATGGAGCTGATCGTTAGCGCAGCGTTTCCGGTGTTCGTTAGCGTTACGGTTTGCGCTGCGCTCGTCGTATTCATAAGCTGATTCCCGAAAGCCAGGGTTGTCGGTGCGAGTCCGACACCGGGAGCCGACCCCGATCCGGTCAGGCTTACCGTTTGCGGGCTGCCGCCGGCATTATCGGTGATGGTCAAGGTTCCCGTGCGCGCACCCGCCACAGTCGGCGTAAACGTCACGCTAATTGTGCAAGTATTTGATCCTGCGGTCGCCGGCAAAGTAGTCGGGCTGATCGGGCAAGCAGTCGCCCCGGTACTCGTTTCCGCAAAGTCACCTGATGCGGCAATGGAGCTGATCGTTAGCGCAGCGTTTCCGGTGTTCGTTAGCGTTACGGTTTGCGCTGCGCTGGTCGTATTAATAAACTGATTCCCGAAAGCCAGGGTTGTCGGTGCGAGTCCGACACCGGGAGCCGACCCCGATCCGGTCAGGCTTACCGTTTGCGGGCTGCCGCCGGCATTATCGGTGACGGTCAAGGTTCCCGTGCGCGCACCCACCACAGTCGGCGTAAACGTCACGCTGATCATGCAGTTTGCTCCCGCCGCCAGCGTAGTCGGGCTGATCGGGCAAGCAGTCGCCCCGGTACTCGTTTCCGCAAAGTCACCTGATGCGGCAATGGAGCTGATCGTTAGCGCAGCGTTTCCGGTGTTCGTTAGCGTTACGGTTTGCGCTGCGCTGGTCGTATTGATAAACTGATTCCCGAAAGCCAGGGTTGTCGGTGCGAGTCCGACACAGGGAGCCGACGGCGACCCTGAACCACTTAGGCTGACATTCTGCGGGCTATTAACGTCGCTACCTGTAAAGACAAGCGTAGCCACTTCATTCAGGGTTGGAGGCGCCGAAGGGGTAAACGTCACACTCACCGTGCATTGAGCGCCAGCGGCGACACCACTCGGGCTGCACGTGTCCGTCGCTTTGGAGAAATCGGTACTGTTCGTTCCGCTTATGGCGATGCTGCTGAAGGTCACTGTTGCACTATTGTTGTTCGTTACCGTCACGGTCTGCGGCGTGGACGCGACTCCGACTGGCTGCGTGCCAAAGTCGAGACTCGTTGGTACAACCGCTAGCGTCGGGATCAGCGCCAGCTTCGCGACAAAGGCATCTGATGGCAGATTTAGGCTCCCTCCCGTCGGAAGGGAAGACACAACTGGCATATCCGCCGAGAATGTTTGACCGGTCAAGTAGGCGTTCGGGGGATTTGACGCATCGATGCCAATTGCAAACCCGTGATCCGTGTCGGTACCGTCGCCACTTCCTCCGAAAAAGGTCGCATACAGCAGGTCGGCAGAGCCATTGCCGCCTGGGTTCAGCTTTGCAATAAACGGACTGCCAAACAAGTTCAGAAGTGTGGGCTGAAAAGCGCCTAGCCTATTGAGTGTTCCTGCACCGGCAAAATCAGTCGAACTGGCTGTTCCCACCACGTAGGCGTTCCCCGATCCGTCTACGCGGATTCCAAAGCCCGTGTCACCGCTCGTTCCTCCCAGAAACGTTGAATACGGGACAGAGCTGCTACCAGATTTCGACGTATCCACCAGGGTCACGAACGCCTTGCCGTTTGTTGATCCGCTTGTATCGAACGCTCCCGCGGTTGAGGGGAAATCGGTTGAATCGGTGGTTCCCGTTACATAAGCGACGTTACCCGGTCCCAGCGCAATGGCGAAACCTAGATCAAACGTGGAACCAGCCAAGTACGTCGAATAAACCAGCGAACCAGTTCCGCTCAACGTCGTATCAATCCTGGAGACGAAAACGCTCCCCTGGATGTTGCCCACCGGGGGAGTTGTCTGATAGGCGCCGGTTGTGGTTAGCGTTGAGTCGTTCGAGCTGGTTTGGCCACTGACGTAGGCATTGTGTGAAGAATCCACATCGACTCCGAACGCTTCATCGCCAAAAACCAGGGAATTCGCAGCATTTGTGCCCGTTCCCCCCAAGTACGTTGAATAAACAAGAGAAGCACTCCCCGATGGCGTGGTATCGATTCTTGTCAGGAATGCTGTTCCAGACAGATTGTTCGGCGAACTCTGGAAAGCATTCAGAGTTGGGAAATCCGTCGAGTCTGTGAGTCCTGCGACGTACGCGCTTCCCGACGCGTCTGCCGCGATGGCATTGCCAAAGTCACCGCTTGTCCCGCCTAGAAACGTCGAGTATATTAGCGAAGTGTTGCCGCTGCCGCTAACTGTGGGATCGAGTTTCGTAACGAACGCAATTCCGTTAGTACTACCGGAAATCGTCAGAGCGTTCTTCGTCGGAAAGTCAGTCGCGAACGTGGTTCCTGTTACATAAACTATTCCTGTGGCATCGACTGCCACGGCGAAGGCAGATTCTAGAGAATTGGATGTAGTGCCGGCCAGATACGTGGAGTACAGCAGTTGCGTTCCCGTAGGATCTAGTTCAGCGACAAACGCGGCTCCCGAATTCGTCGGAGTCGGGATGAGAGAGACTGCCCCGTTCGTGCCCGGTGGAAAATCTGTCGACAAGGTCTGACCCGCGATGAATGCGTTCCCCGAAGCATCCACGGCAATCCCATAGCCGACATCATCGGAGCTGCCTCCGAGGTAGCTCGAGTAATTCAAAACAGGATCGAGAATAAGAGGCTCTCTAAGGTCGTAAGATCCGACCGCGAAAGTCACGCGATGGTCCCCGGTGAAGACGTACCGGCCAGCGATCTCACACCGTTTTCCTCTTATATTTTGATAGACCACTGGCTTTCGAAGCTCCACTTCGCCGCCGGAAACGCCCAGCACCAGGTCACCGTGCCGGTTGACGCGCATTTTGCGTGCACCGTCCACTTTCAGCGCAATGGCTTTGGGGTCGGCACCCGGCGCGATCACGAAGTCATACTCAAGACGGCGCTGATTGCCGTAGAACACAAGATCGATGCCGGGATAAACTCCGGTATATTTCACGCGGCCATAGCTCGGAACGTCTGTGTGCCATCTCTTTGGATCGTTCCCTATGAAGTAATTCACTTTGGTGGGCAAGGGATCAGTTCCGGCGATCTGCGGTTCAGGATTCGCTCCCTCGAGACGCATGCGAATCGCGGTCACCTGTGCAGCCCGCCGCGCTTTGCGGAATGCTCGAATCGAGGCAGTACGATGGAGCGGCGACAGGTCGAGCGGCCTCTTGGCACGCAACGCGAGAACAGCTTCCTGAGGTGTCAAAAAGAGTTCGTACCCGCTGCCGCGAGAAACGTATCGCACTTCGCGAGCCGTCTGGCCTTGGTTTTCTTCAAAGCTCAAGGGCAACTTGCCGTAGGCTGCGCTCCAGTTCGGATCACTTTTCGTCGCGGAGATTTTGGACGCTTGGCTCGTCGCGACCTTTGACCGTCCCGCTCCCATTTGTGGAGAGCGCTTCCCTGCGCTTCGAAAAGCTGCAGCCACCGAGAGACCGCATACAAGTCCGGTCACGCCTAGGAACTTCACAACTCTCACCCAAGAACCCCGCGTATTCATTTTCGTCATCCTCCTGAATCTTCTCTTGGCTTCTCATCCCCGCTGCGAGCCGCCTCGGAACTAGTCCTCGACCCGGCCTGACCCTCCCGACATTCCCAATTTGGCACGAAGCAACACTCTTCGAGTCACGGTTGATCTGGGATTTCTTTGACAGGGAGCAATCATGCCATACAGCTAACATAGTGCCCCAAATTGGGAAGGCTTGGTCTAAATCTGGAATCGAGACTGTATCGTATCAGATAACTCGGAGTTCAGTGCCAAACTCGGGAAGAACTCCCCGGCCAGTCAGTTCCTCGCACTGCTCGGGCTGTGCAGCGACGCAAAATCCTTGCGGATCACCGCACAAAGCTCTTCAAGCCGGGAGGCGTCGTTATGAGGGTGGATCCGCCGGATCGGAACCACCGTCACCAGCCTGCCAAGAACGGC
Source organism: Acidobacteriota bacterium (assembly GCA_003224525.1). GTDB lineage: Bacteria > Acidobacteriota > Terriglobia > Acidiferrales > UBA7541 > Acidiferrum. The sequence continues at coordinate 4,472 of QHZB01000342.1, forward strand.
AAACTCGCGCCCCCGCATCTCCCGGTCGAGAATCTTGTTCGCGAAGGTGTCGGCTACAAGGGAAAGAAGGGCAGCCTGTGGCCGGACTCCCTCCACGAATGGAGCCTCATCGGGGCGGCGGTCGCCCAGGAGATAGATGGCGCTGAGCGGAAGCGAGCGGTTCTCGAACTGTGTCCCTTGCTCTCCCAAGGCCAGCCGGCACTTCTCCCATCCCCTGCTGAAGCGCGGGAGCGCCTCGGAAGATCCGTAGAGCATCCCCACCGAATCCGGCCAGAGGCAGAGGTGCGGATAGGCCGGCATGACGCTAAAACCGTCTGGGCTCTCCAGCAGCGCGGCTACATCATCAGAAATGACTGCGAAGCCCTGCCGGGCGAACGCGGCCGCGGTCGTCGACTTTCCCGACCCTTCCGCGCCCACGAACACAACGCTCCGATTCTCAATGGAGACGGCGCTTGCATGAAGGCATGTCACGCCGCGCAGTCTTAGCAATATTCCGAACACCGGTCCCAGCAGATACGAAGCCGTATCTTCAAGAGTTGATGCTGCGGGCCAAACCGCCCACAGGGACTTTCCCTCTCGTTCCAGCCAGAATTGAACGCCATCGTAATAGGCGAGCCGGAGAAACCCGCCGTCAGCGGTTTTCCAGATTCGCAGGGCCGGATTGCCGGATTCATCCGTGTACGAGCTTGTGTAGGTAAGGTCTTCCGAATCGGCTGGAATTTCTCTTTTCGAATTGGGCGAGACGCCCAAATGGAATTCGACATCCACGGCCCCGGAAGAACTTCCCAAAGGGCTAAGTCCTGGAATGGGGAGATTGGAACGGACGGTTAGGCCGAAAACGGTGTGGGTGGAAGCCACTTAGTTCAACAATCTCACTACTGGGCTACATGGGCAATGTTGCGATCCTGCCCCGCTGTTTTTTCCTATTGCGTTTCGCGTGGAGCCTAAATCTATTGGTTAAAATTCAGAGGGGCTCCGGTTCAGGCACGGTCCCGTCACGATTTTCTACTAGACGTGAGTCCGCGGTGTAAGTCGTCCTCCCCCATCTAGATTGCCCCGGCTTCCTCGATTCTGCGTGAGTTCCCGCACCGTACCGTAAACGGTCAACGTCGGCTTCGAATATGGCTTTTTCGTCTCCCGTTTGACGGACTTAACCATTACCGGCCTCCACGTGCATGTTATATCGAACTCTTCGTGCCGACTGCAACCAAATGTTGAGGCAGTAGGGCCGTAAGTGAGTGCGAATTTGCTCGGCGCTCATCTTACCATGCAGTGGCACCAGCGCGGAACGTTCGATGAAGCGATCTGAATCCTCGCTCCAATGCATCTGATTTAACACCTCGGCCCCGGTTTTCTGCAATTGAGCCGCGGCCGGCTCGCCCTGCAACGGCGTTTTCGGACGAAGTCGAACGCGTTCCGGGATGCGTTCGGCCATGGCCTCCCGCAGAAGCATTTTTTCGAAGAACCAGGGAAACGGTGGAAGCGCTAGAAGATAATTCACGATCCGCAAGTCCATAAACGGATAGCGCACCTCCAGAGGATAGGGCGTCCATCCGGCGTTCTCCTGTTCGAACATCTGCGCCCAATGTGGCAAGGATAGCGAGGCGTGGGCTTTCGGATGGATGGGATGCTCAAACGTTAGTTTGGGATGTTCGCCCCATTCCTTCCACCGCTCTTGGAGTTTCGTGCGCTGGGCGAAGTCCGCCGCCAGCCATTGCGGAAACACCGGCACACCCGGCTCCTTGCCGATCAGTCTCAGAAATCGCGCACGAATGCCGCGCCACGGAAAAGGTCTGACCCAAAGATAGTTAGTCATCTCCGTCAAAAGACGCTGCCATTCTCCCCTTCGCCGCAGGTCACCCGCGTACGGCCACATCTGAAAGCCCATCAGGTTATCGCAACCTTCTCCAGACAATAGAACACGGCAGTCCGCCGAAATGTTCCGGCAGGAGTCAAGAAAACCCGCGAAAAGGGAATCTTCTAAGGGTTCGGGCAAACTGAATTCGGGATCGTTCCAGCCTTCAAAAAGCTGTGTTTGATCCGACACCATGAATTTGACCGGGAGGCGCAGAAACTCACCCACTTCGCGCGCATACTCGCCTTCCCGGTCAGGAATCAAAGACTCGAAAACATGCGTGTAGCACCGAATGTCCGTGGTTTCGGCGCCTTTTGCCGACACTTCCTTGGCCACCGCCGCCACCGAGGACGAATCCAGCCCCCCACTCATAAGAATTCCGACTCGGTCCGTGCGAAGGCGGTCGGCCACAGCGGCTTCGAGGAGCGACTGGAAATTCTCGACATACTCCTCGGGTTTCGAATAGCGTATCCGCCCGTCCGTCGGCGGCGCCCAGTAGCGTCTGATCTTTACTCCTTCTGGCGAGATACTCAGGGAATGCGCGGGAGCCAGGCGTTGAATATCGCGAAAGCTGGTCGTAGCATTGTCGCAATTCAGCCCAAACAGCAGGAAATCCCCAATCGCCGCTTCATTCAGTTCGTCCGATACCTGCGGATGCATTCGAACGCAATTCAGCGTGTTGCTGAATAGAAAAAGATTTTCCCCTTGGACGTAATAAAATGGCTTGATCCCGAAATGATCGCGCGCGCAAAACAGCTGTTTGTTGCGCGCATCCCAGATGGCGAAGGAAAAATCGCCCCTCAGGCGCTCCACGCACGGCGTGCCCCAAGTGGCATAGGCCTCGAGAATCAGTTCAGAGTCAGGAGCGTTTGGCCGGACCGCCCGGCCGGAGCGTTGCAGCTCGGAGATGAATTCCGCCCGGCCATCGAGTCGCGCGTCCGCGGCAACCCAAAACCGCCCGTCGAGGCTCGCAGGCTGGCGTTCGCCGAGCGATTCGCCCGTGGTCCGTAGCATCGCGTGACCCAGCCCGATCGAACCATCCATCCAGCACTCGCGGGAATCTGGGCCGCGGTAGGAGAGAAAATCCACCAGGGACTGCAATAGCGCCTGTTCGAGCGGCGCACCGTTCCGGTGGTAAATGCCGACGATACCGCTCAATCTTCTTGCCTTTCTATCCGAGTTGGTGCTCTTCGAATGGCGAAAAGGAGTCCCCTGCCGTCATCTTGGTCCACGCAGACGGCTTTCCCATACCGCCCGGGGCAGACGCCCGGAAGCGGAGTTCTCTGTTAACGAGAATTCCTTTTTTTACACGCTGCTTGGCTGCGTTCTTATTGTACTGGCAGCTCTCTACTCGATCAACCGCGCCGTGTTCCGCAGATTTCATCGGCACTCATCAGGGGGATTTCGCGCAAGAGTTGAAGCGCGGTTGTCGCGCGCCGCAATAGACTTTTGACTTGCAACTCCGAAACCGTCTAGGCACAGTACCGGAGAATGATTCTCGGTCTCTCCAGCATCGCGCAGCGCGGGTTACTTGTTGTTGCTTCTTTCGCTGTCGCCTTGATCCTCTCTTACTTCAGCATTCGAAATGCACTCGCCGCCCACTACGCTGGTCTTGAAACTCCCGAAGGCTATGAGCGCGCCACGCGCCTGGAGCCCGCTAACCCGCGCAACTGGTATCTTCTCGGCCGCTATTGGCAGTACAACCTCGAGGATCCCGACGCCGCACGCGCTATTCGCTCCTATCTTTCTGCTCTGTCGTTGAGTCCGGGATCGTCGGACACCTGGCTGGATCTTGCCGCCAGTTATGAATCGGAGGGCAACCTCCCTGCGGCGCGGGACGCCTTTCTGCACGCCAAGAAAATCTACCCACTTTCTCCGGAAGTGTCTTGGCGGTACGGGAATTTCTTGCTGCGGCAACGGGAACTCGAACCGGCCTTTGCCGAAATACGGCACGCTGTCGAAGCTGATCCAGGGCGTGGCGCGGAAGCGTTCTCCCGTTCACTGCGTGTCGAACCTAACATCGAAAAGATTCTGGATGGCATCCTCCCGCCGGTCGGAGAGGTCTACGTCGACGTGATTTGGGACCAAATTACCGGCGGCCAAACCGACATCGCCCTCCAGGTGTGGGACCGGCTGGTCGCAATTCATCCCCGGGTGCCGCTGCGGGATGTTTTTCCCCTTGTCGGCGCGTTGAGGAATACCAAACGAATCACAGATGCCCGCCGCGTCTGGGATCAGGCCGTGTTTGTTGCCGGCATGGCTGATCTTCAAGGCCCTCCGGGATCGGTCTTGTGGGACGGCGGCTTCGAGTCTGGAGTCATCGGAGGGGGATATTCCTGGCTAGTTCCGGAGGGCTTGCGAAATCTGCAAATCAGCATCGATGCCCAGGAAAAACACAGCGGAAATCATTCCTTGCGGCTGACGTTTGATGGAAAGTCCATCGTCAGTTCCACGGAAATCTGTCATTACGTTCCGGTGCAGCCGTTGACCTCCTACCGCTTTTCGGCGTGGGTGAAAACGAGGGCGGTCACAACGGATCAAGGCGTCCGATTCCAGCTGCGCTCTCTCGGAACAGAGGACACTTCTCTTGCGGTGACGCCGGACGTCCATGGCAGCGAGCCCTGGACCCTTATCGAGCTACCTTGGTCCTCGGGAAACGGCGTTCAGGAACTACAAGTTTGTTTGGTCCGTTTGCTCAGCGATCAGCTCGAGAACAAGATTAAGGGGACAACCTGGGTAGACGACGTCGCGCTGGTGCCGGAATCGGCGGAGCATTTGAAGCCATGAGGTTCCTCCGTTTTGGTATTTGCGCGCTGGTCGTGTTCGCTGTGGCAGCCCACGGGGGAGTCGAGGAATGGTCGCAAGCTGTCTTTGAAACCGGCGCGGGTTTGCTTTTTCTGGCCTGGTCTATTTGGATCTCTTTCAACCGCGAAGAGCAGCCTGTTTTGTCGCCGCTCCTGCCACCGCTCGCGGCGCTTTCGATCATCGTTTTAGGGCAGTGGTTTTTCCACTGGACTGCTTCGCCTTACAACACGCGAATCGAACTGCTACTGCTCCTGGCCGACCTGATCGTCTTTTTTCTCGCGGTTCAAGCCTTTCGAACTCTAGAAGATTGGCGAGGTTTCGTGTGGTTCGGAATGGGTTTCGGTTTCCTGGTTAGCCTCTTCGCTATCCTCCAACACCTGACATCCAACGGAAAGCTCTACTGGATTCGCGAGGTGCGCTCCGGAGGACTCCCTTTCGGGCCGTACGTGAATCGGAACCACTTCGCCGGATTTGCAGAGTTGGTTCTGCCGCTTGCACTTGTTGCGCTTGTCTTGGGGCGGGTACGGCGGGAGCGCTGGCCAGTTGTAGGACTATTCGCGGTTCTTCCCATCGGGGCACTCTTCCTCTCCGCATCGCGGGGAGGCATCGTGAGTTTCGGCGCTGAGCTGAGTGTGCTGGCGCTGGTGATGATCGAGCGGCGGGAGATGGGGAAGCAGTTGTTCGCAGGAGGCGCTGTCTTGCTCGTTGCCTTGCTGCTGGTCTCCTGGCTGGGAGTCGGACAGATCCTCAAACGATTATCATCCGTACAATTACTCGAAGTCTCTTCGGGGAAGCGCGCCTCCATGCGCAGGGACACTTGGCGGATCTTTCTGGACCACCCTTTCGCGGGCACGGGACTTGGCACCCTGCAACTGGTTTACCCTCCCTACGAATCTCTCTACGACGGAAAGATTGTAAATCACACCCACAATGACTATCTAGAAGTCCTGGCCGAGACGGGTCTCCTCGGTGGCATCTGTTGCGCCTGGTTTCTCGGCGTCCTCTTGGTCCAGTCTCTGGAGCGTCTCCGGCAGTTCAATCATTCTTTCAGAGGAGCCTTGCAGCTCTCCGGTTTCCTGGCTTGCTCTGGTTTTCTCGTCCACAGCCTCGTCGATTTCAACCTGCATATCCCGGCGAACGCACTGCTGTTTTTCCTGATGGCTCACCTGGCCACCGCGGAAATCCAGCAGACCGGCCAGCCCACAGCATCCCGTCGGCGTAAGCGTCACGATTCTCGACACGATTCTCGAAATCCCTGATTGGTTTCGCCTTTCTCCCTGTATAATCACGTGGGAGTCATCCATTCTCATACAGCGAGCCAGATTGAGTGCTTTGGTGTGGTGTTTCGTTTCGACTGCTCTGCCAGGGATGCTGGTTTTGGCGCCGCCCAGCCGTGCGCAGCAGGCCGTTCTCGAAACGCCGCAACAGACCAATGACCGCATCCGCGCGCTTTCCTCGACGGCACGCTTGTCGCCGCACGACTATGTAATCGGCAACGGGGATGTCATCGACGTCGAGGTCTTTGATGTAAAAGAACTTAGCCGGGAAGTGCGCGTTAGTCAGACGGGATCCATCGGTATCCCCTTGGTTCCCGTGCGCTTGCATGTCGGAGGGTTGACGGAGGTCCAGACGGAACAAAAGATAACAGAAGTGCTGGAAGCCCATGGTCTGGTCTCTCATCCGCAAGTAAGCGTCAGCGTAAAAGAAAGAAAAAGTAAGCCCATCACCATAGTCGGCGCGGTACAACACGCCATGGTTTACCAGGCGGATCGGCCCGTCACCATCCTTGAAGTCCTCGCAGAAGCCGGCGGAATTGCCAACGATGCCGGCGACACGGTGATCGTGACGCGTCCATCGCAAGAGCCCCCGGCTGATTCCTCAGAGCCTCCGGCAATCGGAGCCGAAGATCCTGCTCCGACGACACCAACGGAATCGACCCCGACCGGCGCTGCCCGGGCGGAGTCTGCACCCAAGACTGTCTTTACGGGTCCGGCTTCCACGGCCTCCCCAGATACTCCTGCAAATCCTCCTGCACCCAATGAACCGCCCCCCCTGAGCAATACGATTACCATCAACCTCGACGAACTGGTGGAATCCGGAAACGCCACGAACAACATTATTCTCCAGGCCGGCGATATCGTTACCGTCCCACACGCGGGAATTGCCTACATACTCGGAGCGGTGAGCAAGCCCGGTGGATACGTCATGGCCAATGATCGCTCGCAGATGAGCGCCTTGAAATTGCTTGCTCTCTCTGGTGGCCTGAGCCGTACCGCGAAGAAAGACCGAGCTGTCATCATCCGCAAGGACAGTCAAGGCCAGCAGCACGAAGTCGCCGTCGATCTCAAGAAAGTGCTGGAGCGTACGAGCGAAGATGTGCGACTCCAGGCCAGCGACATTTTGTATGTGCCGGATAGTGCCTCGAAACAGGCGATGTACAAGGCTCTTGAATTCGGACTGGCGCTGGGAGCCGGAGTGGCACTCTACCGAATTGCGTATCGCTAGAGAATGACTGAAGAAAACAAACTCGTGCCGCGTGAAAATGGTTCGAATGGCGCCATCGAACTGTTGCCCGTCCCCGCGCGATTGCCAGCCTGGGATCTCTCTCCGCGGGAACCTCACCTCTACGACTATCTACTGATTCTGCGCAAGCACCAGTGGTTGATTCTTTCTTTCTTGCTCGCCGTGGTGACCCTCGTGGCGATCGCCACCTTTCGCATGCAGCCGATTTATGTCGCAACCACGCGCATCGAATTAGACCGCGAAAATGCGAGCATTCTGCCGTTCCAAGGACCGGATTCCTACGACCTGATGATGGATCTCGATAACTACATCGAGACACAGTCCAAGATTCTGACCAGCGAAACACTCGCGCTGCAAACCATTCGCAATAACGGCCTTTCGGCTCGCCCGGAGTTTTCGTCGCCGAGCGGGCCCTCGGAGGCAATAGCGGTCGGCAGTCTCGCAAACCAGAAGCGCCCGCCCGGGCTCGGTGAGTTCCTCGGAAGTCTCAGCGTGAAGCGTGTCCCCAACAGCCGCCTGATGGATGTCAGTTTCGAATCGACGGATCCCCAGCTCGCCGCGCGAGTTGTCAACGCGCACATCGCCTCCTACATCGAGCAAAATTTTAGCAGTAAGTATGAGGCCACAACGCGGGCCTCCACCTGGCTAGCGGATCAGCTCACGGAGTTAAAGATCAAAGTGCAAAGGGCCGAAGACGCGCGCATCGCCTACGAACGGCAAAACCAGATCTGGACACTCGACGACAAGCAGAACATCACCTCCCAGCGGCTCTCAGACATTAACAAGCAATTGACCGACGCGCAAAGCGAGCGCATGAAAAAGGAATCGCTCTATCAGTTTGCCAAGTCCGGGAATCTCGATGCTGTACCACAGATCCAAAGCAATCTTGCGCTTACCGAATTGTTGAAGAAACGCAGCGAAGTGTCATCAGATTATACGGATGCATTGAACCAGTATGGTCCTAATTTCCCCAAGGTGCAGCGTCTCCAGGCGCAGGTGAAGGACTATGACCAGAGCATTGAAAAAGAAAAAAAGAACATACTAGCTGTTCTGGAGAGCGATTATCGCGAAGCACAGCAGCGCGAATCTCTCCTGACGCAGGCCCTCGATCAGCAGAAAGCTGAGACCAACCACATGGCCGAAAAGCTTGTGGAATACAACATCCTCAAGCGCGAGGCCGAGGCGAATAAGACTCTCTACGAAGGCCTGATGACGAAATTGAAGGAAACTGCCATTTCCCAAGGTTTGCGCTCTTCGAACATTCGCGTCGTCGATCCGGCTATGATCCCGTCCACACCGGCCCGTCCCGCAAAGGGTCGCAACATGGCGCTGGGGTTTCTTGTTGGTCTGGTTGGCGGCATCGGTCTAGCCCTCCTTCGCGAGTATCTGGACAACACGGTGAAGACGCCCGACGACATCGAGACCCTTGCGCGGTTGCCTTCGCTCGCGGTCGTGCCGCAATTTACCGGGTCAAACGGGCATGCCAAGAAGCGCGGGCTGCTGCAGGGCCCTGCCGCAAATGGCCACGAAATGCGAATCGAGCTGGCCGCTCAGCATCTTCCTAAATCGCAGATGTCGGAAGCCTTTCGCGCCTTGCGAACGTCCATCCTGCTCTCGCGGGCTGATCATCCACCACAGGTGATCCTGGTTACGAGTGCCTTGCCACGCGAAGGCAAGACCACGGCGGCCGCGAACCTTGCCGTCACCTTGGCGCAGCTCGGGGACAGCACCGTGATCGTGGATGCCGACCTTCGCAAACCGGGCATTGGACGTCTCCTCAATCTCGGCGGCGGAAAATATGCCGGCTTAAGTTCGTATCTGGCCGGCGTTTC
>QHZB01000265.1 GCA_003224525.1 Acidobacteriota bacterium
GCTTTCAGCGATGCGCTGTCCTCAGGCAAGTTGGGCAAGTCCTTCTCTGCGGTGTGCATACTTCCTTAGACGCATTACCACACAATTAGTTGCCTTCCATCATAATTTCTGTGTTGATTTTTTCTCCGCTAGATTTTTCTTCGCCACTTCGCACCGGGCGTTCGTACCGAGGCACGCGCTTTAGCTTCGACACATCAATCCCGTCCAGGATCATGGCTAACTCGCTCGCTCGCAATTCCACTGTGTGCGCTCCCTCTCGCGGCCGTGGCAGCTTGAATTTACCTTCCTCCAAACGCTTGTAACTCAATTCAGAATGCAGATGCTTCGATCCCAGCAACGCGCCTTGTGCGGATCACGCATCCGTTCCATCCGCTCAGCGGGCGGCAACTACCTTGCGTGGGCGAGCGGTACAACCGCTATGGGATGACCCTGCTGCTGCAGATCGATGATGAATCCATTTGCTCCGTTCCGCCGCAATGGACTGACGTCGTCGCTGTTGATCCTGAGATCGCCATGGGTGGACGCCGTGCGCTATTCCGCGTGGTGGACTTGTTGGAACTCGCGGGCCTGGTAGACCGGCTCAGCAAACGGATTTGCGGGAGAGCTAAAGATGCCGTGTAAGGGAAATTGCGCCGCATATGTAAAGAGAAATACGCCGCAAGGCATGCCAACGCAGGAGCTCCATGTGAATAATTGTGCTATTATTGGCACAAGAAACGGCAATATACCCCTTGACATGTACTCCTATTGCGGCATAATTGTAATTACGATCGGTATGCCGATCCTCGGAGACCGCGGTGCCCGCGAAAAGCGACAGCAAGCATCCGAAGGTCCGTGCCCTCCTCGAAGCGGGCACGCTGAACCCAGTACCCGAGAAGGTCCACGATCCGAAATTCCAAGACAGCGAATTCTTCGACCCCCGCGACATCGTGCAGGTCAAGTACGAGATGCTGCGCTGCGTTTCGGTCGAGAATGCGTCGGTGGCCAACGCAACGGAAGAATACGGCGTGTCGAGGCCGACGTACTATCAGACCAAGGTAAGTTTCGACGAAGCGGGGATCGCTGGGCTCGTACCGAAGAAGCGGGGGCCACGCGGCCCGCACAAGCTCCAGGGCCCAGTACTGGAGTTTATTCAAAAACACCTCGTCGCTGGCAAGCCCATTCGAGCGCGCGAGCTGGCGAAGTTGGTTCGGCAGGAATTCGGCTTGAACGTACACCCGAGGACGATCGAGCGAGCGGTCGCCGTAAAAAAAACTCTGGAATGAAATCGAACGCCGCACACGGTTCGGAAACGTCACCGAGCGTTGTGGTCCAATACGAGACTTTACGCGGAGCCGTGCTCGGCGGGGTGCTGCCGCCCGAAGCTCGCCATGGGCTCATGCTCTTTCTCCGTCGGGGAATGTGGGGGTGGACACGGGCCGTCGCGATAGGTAGCGCGGAGGTCTTACAGCAGCGGAGTGGCTCTCGGTCGTTAAGCTGGACGGCCTCGGACGAACACATAGCCGTGGTTCATGTCTTCGCGGCAATGGCGATGAACGTCAGCAATCGAGGAATAACAACATGAGCGATTCTTTGAAGGTCCAGCCTCACCATCTCGAGCGAGGTGCATACCTGTATATTCGGCAGTCATCCATGCGCCAGGTTCTCGAGAACGTCGAAAGTACGAAACGTCAGTACGCACTTCGCAGCCGGGCCATCTCTCTCGGCTGGCACGAGGATCAGATCATCGTCATCGACAGCGATCAGGGCGAGTCGGGCGCATCGGCTTCTTGGCGCGAGGGCTTTCAACGTCTGGTCACGGATGTGGGCATGGGCCACGCCGGCATTGTCATGGGGCTCGAAGTTTCGCGCCTGGCGAGGAACAGCGCTGATTGGCACCGCCTGCTGGAGATCTGCGCGCTGGCCGACACCCTGATCCTCGACGAGGATGGGATCTACGAACCGACAAACTTCAACGACCGTCTGCTGCTCGGTCTCAAAGGAACAATGAGCGAAGCCGAGCTTCACGTCCTCAAAGCCAGACTGCGCGGCGGAATCCTCAATAAGGTGCGACGCGGCGAGTATCGTTGTCCGCTGCCCACGGGCTTTGCCTACGATGAGGCTGGCAACGTGGTGCTCGACCCTGACGCGCAGATCCGACAAACGATCGCCTACTTCTTCGAGACGTTCTTGCGTGTCGGCTCGGCGTGCCAGACGGTGAAGGTGTTTCGGAAGGAAGGCCTTTGTTTCCCATCTCGACGTCTCGGCGGCACCACAGTGTTCCAACCGCTGACTGCGTCGAGCGCTATGCGCGTGCTGAACAACCCGCGTTACGCGGGCGTCTACGTATACGGACGTCGACGGTATCGACGAGCTGCCGATGGCTCAAAGAAGGTCCACCGAAAGCGTGAGTACAGTGAGTGGCTCGCCTGCATTCCGAATGCTCATCCCGGCTACATTAGCTGGGAGCAACATCAGCAGAACCTCAAACTACTCGCGACCAACGGTCGAGGCTACGAACTAGCGCGAGTGTCGCCGCCGCGCGAAGGCGTAGCCCTGCTGCAGGGACGCGCGGTGTGCGGCCGATGCGGCAGACATTTCCGCGTCCGTTATGTCTCGCGGCGAGGGAAGCGAGAAGCCTGGTATGTCTGTGACCGTGCAAATGCTACGCTCGGTTGGCCGAACTGCCAATCCATCGCGGGGCAGGCTGTTGACGAAGCCATCGGGACGCTCGTCGCCGAGAGGATGACGCCTGCCGCCGTGGAGCTGGCGCTCGAGATCCGACGAGAGATCGAGGCTCGGCACGAAGAGGCGGATCAACTACGGTGTCGTGCCATCGAGCGTGCGCAGATCGAAGCCGATCTCGCGCAGCGCCGCTTCATGCTGGTAGATCCGAGCAATCGTCTCGTTGCCGACACGCTCGAGGCCGAGTGGAACGACAAGCTGCGCGCGCTGGCCCAGGTGCGAGAGGAACGAGAACGCGGGCGACAGCAGGACCAACTCGTCGTAGATGATACGATCCGCCAGCGGCTGGTTGTGATGACGACGGACTTCAACAAGCTCTGGAATGATCCATGCACGGCGAACCGTGAGCGGAAACGACTGCTCGCCTACATCATCGAGGATGCCACGCTGATCAAACTGCCAATGGAGGGAATCACGAACATCCATGTGCGTTTCAAGGGCGGCAAAACCGAAACGTTGACGACGCTGAACCCAAAGTCATCGGCGCAGCAGATCAAGACGCCGACGACCATCGTCGAACTCGTGAACAAACTCCAGGACGATCACATCTACTCCGAAATCGCCGACATTCTCAATCAGCAGGGACTTCGTCCCGGCGGATCGGCCCGACCGGGGCGCAGCAGCACTCGTTTCACTACCCGGCGCGTCGTCTATCTCGTCCATAGATACGCACTTCGCTCTCGCTACGACCGACTTCGCGACCGCGGCATGCTGACGGCAGCGGAAGCGGCTGCTTGCCTCCACATCCATGAAGCGACTGTTATCCGCTGGGCGGAATACGGTCTCATCACGAGACACGCCTACAATGCACACGCGTACCTTTACGAGGTGCCAGATTCGAATCTGCCCGCCAAGCATTCCAGCCGCTGGCACCCGCTCGTTGAGCGGGCAGCGGCTCTCAAAACAACTAAGGAATCAAAACCATCGGATCTAATCGAAGGAGGTGCAGTGTGAAGACAGTTAGTTGTACCACAATACGAATCCGTCCCGGTCCCAGTACAGAATGCGAATGGAACACGAACCAATGCCCACTCAGCGGGTCCTCACCAATCACCGCTCGCACCCGCTCCGCCAGCCGGTCGAACCCGCAGCGCATGTCCATAGCCTCACTCGCCAGCCAGATCCGCGTTTCCTGCGCGCGGTCCATCGCCTGCAAACTCGGCAGCCCGATCACGACGTCGCCTCCACCACCGCCAGTAACGCCCGCACCTGCTCGGCATCGAACCCGCGCCCCACCAGCAGGCTCCGGCCATTCTGCAACCGGATTTCAACGCGCGAGTCCCCGGCCGCCTTTGGCGCAGCCTCAGTCAGTTGTACTTCCAGGAATTTCACAGCGGTGTCTTCGCGCAACCGTTTCCTCCACGCAAAGAAGTATGGTCTACATAGGCTGCGCTCACGGCAGAACGCAGTAACCGTCTGCCCGCTACGCGCCTGTTCGGAAATCAGCCTTCGCCACTTCGTCCGCGCTTTCTTTCCTCGTTTGGTCATGTCGCAACCTTGCACTGCGACACGATCTTTTACAAGATGCGGTTCGCACAACGCTCACCAATCTGGAGCTGCCAGCTGCAAAACAATTGAGACTTGTCGAACGTCTTGCTC
>QHZB01000266.1 GCA_003224525.1 Acidobacteriota bacterium
ACAGCTTGAGAAGGAAGCGGAGAATTGGAGTCGCTTGTCCGCAGCAATCAACCTGGTAGTAGAAACGACGTAGGAGTGAAATGTCATGTTGTGGGTTCAGCGATTCTGGCTCAGGTTGCAGACTTTGTTCGGTCGCAATCGAAGCGCTGAACGATTAGATGATGAGATTCAATTTCATCTCGAACAGCAAATAGCCGAGAACATCGCCGGCGGCATGAGCCCGGAAGAAGCCCACTACGCCGCCCAGCGGGCTTTCGGCAATCCTACATTCCTGAAGGAAAAAACACGGGACACGTGGGGCTGGCGCTGGCTTGAAAACTTCTACGAGGATTTGCGTTACGGGCTGCGCATGCTACGGAAAAATCCCGGTTTCACAGCTACTGCTGTTCTTTCGCTGGCACTGGGCATCGGCGCGAACACGGCCATCTTCAGCTTGATGGACGCGCTGATGCTGCGGTGGCTGCCTGTGCGAGACCCGCAAAATCTGGTCCTGCTGAAGATGCGGTCTGACCCTAGAGGAAACCCATTCGAGAGTTTCTCGTATCCGATAGTCCGTGCGCTGGCAGAACAGAGGGATATTTTCGAGGGAGCAGCGGGCTTTAGTGGATGGATTTTCAATGCCGGTTCTCTTGGATCGATCGTTGCAGTGCAAGGAGCCGTCGTTACTGGGGCTTATTACGAGACACTCGGTTTGAATCCGGCGATGGGCCGTCTCCTGACGGAAGAAGATGATCAACTAGGTACGCCTCTCGTAGCGGTGATCAGTTACGGATATTGGGAACGACAGTTTGCCCGGGATACGGGAGTCGTTGGACAGACTTTCCGGTTAAACGGCGTTCCGGTCGAGATCGTTGGGGTGAGTCCGCGGGGCTTCGAAGGCTCAAACGTAGGATCCATAGCAGATATCACAATGGCAGTAGCCGCAGTACCGCGCGTAGATCCCAGCAGCGCGTCGCTGGTCGGCGCAGGCAATTTTTGGCTGCGCGTATTAGCAAGGCCGAAGACGGGCGTTCCGATTGCGGAGGCCAAAGCTCGTCTAGCGAGTGTGTGGCCCGCAATTGCGGAGCGAACGATACCTGCGGATTGGCCGGCGGATCGAAGAAAGGCCTTGGCGGACGCAACGTTCGAGTTTGCTGGCGGAGGCACTGGCTATACGTATCTCCGGGAAGTGTTTTGGAAACCGCTGGTGGTACTAATGGCCGTGGTGACCTTGGTGTTGTTGATCGCCTGCGCCAATGTGGCGAACTTGCTGCTAGCGCGGGCGACGACGCGACAGAGAGAAATCGCAGTTCGTCTGGCCATCGGAGCGGGGCGGGGCCGCATCCTGCGCCAGCTCCTCACAGAAAGCGTGCTGCTGTCCTTGATCGGAGCGATATTCGGAATCGGGCTGGCTTGGGTTTCCAGCCGTTTTCTAGTGGCTATTCTTTCCAGCGGATCGATGCAAGTGATCTTTGACTTAACGCCAAACTGGCATGTTATTGGATTTACAAGCACCGTTGCGATAGCGACGGGCATTTTGTTCGGGCTTGCCCCGGCTTTGCAGGCGACGGCGGCTGGACCATCACCCGTACTTAAAGAAAATGCTGGGATGAGCAGTTCCCGGTCGCGGCTGCTTTCGTCGCTGGTAAGCACGCAAGTAGCACTCTCGTTGCTGCTGGTGATCGGAGCGGGCCTTTTTGTACGGACCCTGCAAAATCTCAAGAATCTAGATCCGGGATTCAAGCGTGAGGGCGTTTTGCTCGTAAACCTGGAGGGTCGCCGCATAGGTGTTCCTAAGGATCTGCTGGATGCACTTCAGAGCGTGCCCGGCGTTATATCGGCGAGCGTTTCTACGCACACGCCACTCAATGGGTCGACGTGGAGCGAACCCGCAGTCCCTAAAGGGCAAGTAATACCGGAGAAGGATAACGCGTATTTCATCGGAGCCGGGCCTGGCTTTTTCGAAACCCTGCGAACGCCACTTCTCTCAGGACGCGAGTTTACGGAACGCGACTCGGCCAACGATCCGGCGGTCGCAGTGATAAACGAGGCGTACGCGCGACTCTATTTTCCCAATCAGAACCCCGTCGGGCAACAACTCTCCGCATTCGTGCGGGGCGAGCGGGAGGACTTGGAGATCGTTGGGCTGGTTAGCAATTCGAAATTGGCCGGCTTGCGAGCGGCGCCTCCACCCACGGTTTACGTGTCCTACTTTCAGCTCACAGGCAACTTCCCGACGACGCTCGATATTCGTGCGAGCGGCCCCCTCCCTCAAGTCGCTGCGGCGATTCAGAAGGAGCTACAACCAAAGCTGCCCGACGCGCCGGTTGAGGTTCGTGCGCTTTCCGAACAAGTGAACGCTGCCATGGTGCAAGAGCGCATGATGGCGACTCTCGCGAGCGGGTTCGGGGCACTGGCGCTCATGCTCGCTTGTTTAGGATTGTACGGTTTGCTCGATTACACCGTAGCCCGGCGAACCAAAGAAATGGGAATCCGCATGGCGCTCGGTGCGAGACCCGGCCGGCTGATCAGAATGGTGGTCCGAGGCGCGGTCCAGTTGGTCGTGCTGGGAATCGCGCTAGGGCTCCCAGCCGCGTGGGCGGCATCTCAGTGGGTGAAGTCAATGCTCTTCGGTTTGACACCGGCGGATCCTGCCACAATCGCCGGTTCCGCCTTATTGCTGGCAATCGCGGCGCTACTAGCGGCTTACGTGCCTGCGCGGCGGGCGGCGAACGTGGATCCTATGGTGGCGTTGCGGTGGGAATGATTCGAGAAGCAACGCAGGAGTGAACTGTCATGGTGTGGGCTCGGAGGTGCTGGCTTAGGTTGAAGACCTTGCTCCACCGCAACCGAAGTGCCCGCCAATTGGACGACGAAATTCAATTCCATCTTGACCAGCAAATCGCCGAGAACATCTCCGCAGGCATGAGCCCCGATGAAGCCCGGTGTGCCGCCCAGCGGACTTTCGGCAATCCTACCTTCCTGAAAGAAAAAGCGCGTGACACCTGGGGCTGGATCTGGCTCGATCAAGCCGGCCAAGACCTCCGTTATGGCCTTCGTACGCTGCGTAACTCTCCTAACTTCACGGCGGTGGCGGTGCTGACTCTAGCGCTGGGGATTGGGGCGAACACCGCGATCTTTTCGCTCCTGGACGGGTTGGTGCTGCGAGATCTTTCCGTGCCCCATCCTGAACAGCTAGTGCGCTTCGGCGCTCATGTCCCCGGCGATGATTACGCGGCGTTGTCGCTGCCCATGTTTCAGGAGCTCTCCCGTAGCCAAGAGGTGTTCTCGGGGACGTTTGCCTGGTGGCCAGATATCGTCTTCGACGCGGAGATAGATGGCTCACTCGCACGAGCGGATGTCTGGGGCGTTGACAACAACTTTTATCGCGAACTGGGCGCTGTTCCGGAAATTGGCCGATTGTTCGATTCTGAGGACGAAAATCTGAGTGCCAACGCAGCCGCGCAAGTGGCCGTGCTCAGCTACGGCTTCTGGCAGAGCCATTACGGGGGCGCGGCGGACGTTATCGGCAAAACTCTAAAGATCGACCGAATTCCATTCACCATCATCGGCGTGACGCGCAAAGGGTTTACCGGACTTAGCGCCTACATGGAAATGGGCGTAACGCTTCCGCTTCCTGCAAGGCAACTGTTTGGAGGCGAGGCAGACGTGCAGAAGTATCTGCAACGCCGCGCTGCGCGCTGGCTGCAAGCGGCAGGGCGGCTCAGGCCTGGCGTTACGCTCGAACAGGCGCGCGCACAGCTTGGCTCGCTGTGGCCAGAGATTCGACAAGAGATGGTTCCTCCTGACAAGACATTTGCAGACCTCGGCCGCTTTCGCG
>QHZB01000197.1 GCA_003224525.1 Acidobacteriota bacterium
ACATTCTCTGGTCAGCAGGTTGTGAACGAAAACTTTGTTACCACTCGGGCCGACCATAAGTTCTCGGAAAAAGACAGCCTGTATGGAACATACCTGTTTGATAGAACCCCTTACTCGGCTCCCGACGGTATGAATAACGTCAAACTTGGCAGCCTCAGCTCTCGACAATTCCTGGCGGCCGAAGAAACTCACAGCTTCGCGCCTACCTTTGTCAACGCCGTCCGATTCGGGTTTAACCATGAAGCCGTGAATAACAACCAGAGCACAGGAGCAATTAATCCGGTGGCGGCGGATAGTACTCTGGGTTCCTTCGCAGGTCGAAATGCCGCCCAGGTCCAGATCACCGGCAACTCCCTTATGCCTGGCGGTGTCGGGGGACTGCCAACCTACTTGTACCGTTGGAATTCCTTCCAGGTGTACGACGACGCGTTCCTCAATCGAGGCAAGCACGCGATCAAGTTTGGGGTGGCGGTTGAGCGCATGCTCATGCAAGCCACGGCGCTTACCGATCCGAGCGGCATTTGGCAATTCGCCGATGTACCAAGTTTCATGACGAATCAACCATCGAGGTTCCAGGGAGGAATTGTCAGCACGCTCTCCCCCCGTGATGTTCGCCAGACCATCTTTGGCGGCTACCTGCAGGACGATTGGCGCTGGCTGCCGAATCTCACTTTGAATCTCGGTCTGCGTTATGAGATGGCCACCGTGCCCACGGAGACTCATCGCAAGCTTGCCAACTTGAGAAACCTTAGTGACGCCAGTCCTCATCTCGGCGACCCATTTTTCGTCAACAACCCCACAACCAAGAATTTCGAGCCACGCTTAGGTTTTGCCTGGGATCCGCTCCGCAACGGAAAGATGGCCGTACGGGGCGGCGCGGGACTCTTTGATGTCCTGCCGCTGCCGTATCAGTTCATCCTTCTCGTGACCCAGGCCGCTCCCTTTTTCGAATACACTTCCATCAAGAATCCAGGACCCACGACATGCAACTGCCCACCAACAAAGCCACCATTTTTTGACGGTGTTTTGCCACCTTTCCCGGCGAACAAATTGCGCCAGACGTACACGGACCCCAGCCCCAAGCGCAACTACGTGACGCAGTGGAACCTGAACGTCCAATACCAGCTCACCCCGAGCTTGGCTGCCATGGTTGCTTACGTTGGATCGCGTGGCCTGCACCAGCCCTTCCGCGTGGACGACGCCGATATGGCTCTTCCAACCGTTACTTCAGCAGGCTATTTGTGGGACCCTAACGCGAGCCGGCTCAACGACCATTACGGCTCTATTCGAGGTATGTTCTACCAGGGACGGTCTTACTTCAACGCGCTCGAGCTACAGTTGGCGAAGCGCATGAGCCACGGCTTTCAGCTACAGGGGACCTTCACTTGGGGCAAGAGCATCGATACTAGTTCCGCCACGGTGGCAGGCGACGCATTTGGTAACTCCATTTCGAGCCTTAATTGGTTCGATATGAGATTGGATCGTGGGCTCTCCGATTTCAACGTTGGCCGCACTCTCGTTGTGAACGGCACGTGGGACATTCCCACCGCCAAGTCATTCTCCGGACCGGCGAGGTGGATCGCTGATGGTTGGGAACTCGGTCTGATCCTCACAGTGAGTGACGGCGTGCCTTTTACCCCCACATGGGGTACCGGCGATGACCCGGCTCTTACACAGAACAATGACGATTGGGCGTTCCCGAATAGGCTTGGCGGCCCTGGATGCAAAACCCTTACAAATCCAGGAAACCCGAACAACTATATCAAGACCCAGTGCTTCGCCATCCCCACCGCACCGGACGCTGCGTTTTTTACTGCGAATAATTGTCAGGTCGGAGATCTGACCAACCTTCAGTGCTTCAACCTCCGAGGCAACGCCGGCCGAAACATCATAATCGGTCCGGGCATCACGAATCTAGACTTCTCCGTCTTCAAGAACAATCGCATCAAGCGTATCTCGGAGAATTTCAACGTACAGTTCCGTGCCGAGATTTTTAACATCTTGAATCATCCCAACTTCGCCCCTCCCACGGTGCCCGACGAGAGTGACATCTTTTTGTCAGACGGGACTCTGAGTGGGTCGGCCGGTTTGCTGACAAGGACGACGATCCCGGAACGGCAGATCCAGTTTGCAGTCAAGTTCATTTTCTGATTGTCAAAGGAGGCGGCGAGGGACGCGTTCCTGACCACTTTGACTGTGAATGCGCCCAGCTGATTGATAAATGAGGGTTCCCCAAGTGAAAAAGGTGCTCGCAGCGATCTTGTGGCTGGTGCCCGCGATTGGTGTTATTGCATTATCAAGCGGCGCGCAAGTGAAGCAGCCGCTAAAGTTAGTGGCAACGACCCCATTGCCGGGTTTCTCGGGCGATTTCGACCATTTCGCATTGGATCTCAAGGGCAAGCGGCTCTTTCTCACTGCCGAGGACCACAAGACAGTGGATGTGTTCGATCTCGAAGGGAAGCACCTTCAAAGCATTACGGGGTTCGGCCAGCCGCACGCCGCACTCTTTCTTCCGGAATCGGACAAGCTGATCGTCACGGACGGCGACGATGATTTCGGTAAGGTCGAGTTGGTAAGCGGAGAAGACTACAAGATCCTCAGCACTATCAAACTGCCCAACGGCGTGGATAGCGCGGTATTTGACCCCGCGAGCAAATACTATTACGTCGCCAGCGGCGGCGAAGAGTCCGCAAAGACCCATGTGCTCAGCATCATTGACACTAAGACGTTTAAACTGGCCGGGGAAATTACGCTTCCCGGAAACGAATCCGAAGCAATGGCCATCGACAAACAAAGCAAAAAAATGTACGTGAGCCTCCGGGCCACCAATGAGGTCGGCGTCGTCGACATGGCGACTCGCAAAGTTGTCACTCGATGGCCCATTCCGGGAGCGGCTACCGCGAACTCATTGGTTCTCGATGAAGCGAACCATCGAGTGTTTATCGCCACGCGAAAGCCCCCCAAGTTCTTTGTGTTCGACACTGATACGGGAAAAGTTGTGACCTCGCTCCCCTGTGCGCCGCTGCACGACGATATGTGGTTCGATGCCCCGCACAAGAGAATTTACGTGACAGGAAGTGAAACCACCACGGTGTTTGAACAAAAGGATGCGGACCATTACACGCATCTGGCAGATGTTCCGACCGGGTTTCGCGCCAAGACTTCTATCCTCGTGCCTGAACTGAATCGGATCTATATCGCCGTCTCCGGCAAGGGGAAAGCGAATGCGAAGCTCGCGCTCCAGGTTTACGAACTACAGCCCTGATCGAGCCCGGCGAGCTATAGAAAAAGTTCAATGCGCGCGATTTATGGATGCAATACCGGGTTGAAAGATATGCGGTGTTGCCGCGCCCGTGCCTTACCGTCAATGGCTTGTATTTAGAGTTCCGCGGAGGTTTCTATATGAAATATTTTGGATTAGGCCGCCTTGGACTGTGGGGCTTCGTTGTCCTGCTGCTCGGTGCATTTGCAATCGCACGTGCCCCGGAGGGCGGCTATCACTTGCTCAGGAAATACGGAAATACGAACTCGGCGCTGCCCCTGGCGGCAAAGAATACTGGGACTACATCACGAGAAGGCGGAGTCTCTTGCTACGACTGTCATTCTACGCTCACCACTCACCTTCGACTTGGCACCAATCGCTTACGAAATACTCTCTCTGTAAGCTCTTTGTTTTGATATTCATCCATCCAAGGGGGTACTTCCCCCACCGCATTCTCGGCCCAGCACTCTGCCTCTCGAATGCTTCGGCAACGGCAGCCGTGGAACGCTCATGGCATCACATCATAGACCAGTATCTTGGCCTCTTCGATGGTTGCTTCCTTTGATTGCGGGATGGGAGGAACCAGGATGACGAGCTTGGGGATAGCCGCGTAAAACCGCTTGAGTTCTGGCACCAGCAGCGTGGTCTTCGCAATCGGCCCGGTCGCAACTCTTCCAAGGCGCTCGTAATGGTCCGCGTCAAGCTGTTTGAACACTTCCACGAAGCCGGTCGTTCCCGTGTAGTAGATTCGTTTGCTTGGCGGGTCAAACTCGAGTTCGTCCACACCGCCCTCGGTGTCGATCGCATCTATCACTTTCCCGGTATCCGAATCCATCACCACCAGCTTCCCTGGTTTATAAATGTGTGAGCGTTTCACCCGGCTGCCGACAAACAGGCGATGATGGGCCGCGTCCAACGTCACCGCATGGGGCTCCGGCCCCCCGGTGATAGGCCACGTGGCGATCACCTTGCGCTTTTCGCGGTCAATGACCACGACTTCGCTTGTGTCACCCATAACTACAAACATTCTTGGCGATGCCGGATCGAGCACGAGGCCTGCGGGATTCAAGCCGTTGACTTCAATGCTACCCGCGAGTTTGCCGTTCTTTATGTCGACGATTTCGATCGAGCCTCTGGCACCCTCTTTTTTGAGCCCATCGGCTCTGTCACCCAGATAAAATAGATGCGTGGCCGGATCATAAACCCCGTTATCTGGCACCCTCCTCGAGTCTTTGTCCAGCTCGTGGCCGGTCAGGGGGATGTTCTTGACGAGCTCGTACGTATCCCCGCTGAATGCTTTGCACGTTGCATCTCCGTCGTCCACCCAGATTTCGTTGGTCTCAGGGAGATAGATCGTTTTGCGAGGATCTCCTCCGAACCCTGTGATCGTGTGGATCACTTTGCCCTCGCGCAGGTCGATAACTTCAATCGTCCTCTGGTGCTCTCCTGGAACGAACAGGCGCTGCCCTTTGATGTCCACCGCCATGTGGTCGAAATAGCCCTCAACATTCGGCAATGGGATGCTCTGGATCTGTTTCAGCGGCGCGCTCGTCTGGCCCTGCGCTCTTGGAATCAAGATCGTGCACAAAACCCAGAAAATCGCTGCGTACCTTTTCATTCTTTCGCTCCTCGTTTGCAATTTCCCTGAATTCATTTTGCGCGGGCTCTAGCTTGCCGGTGCGAAGATGCCGCCCCCTTCATCCTCGTCGAAGCGCGGGCCGTAGTTCGCGCACGTCCTTTACGTTTTCTATAGCCAGCACTTTCTCGATCAGCGCCGCGGACGCGGTCGCGCCAAGAACGGGCGAGATCAAGTCTCGTGCTTTCGCTACAACCTCCTCCCGCGTCATGGGATTCTCCGCCGTCCCGCGCACATCTCGGACCCACTCGCTCATTTGCGTGCCGTCGGCGAGCGTCACCTCGACAATGGCCTCGCGCTTCGGACGCCGGGCATCGATCCGCGGGTCGGCAACTATCTCTACCTTGGCGCGCTGCCGCAGCACGGCGGGGTCCTTCATGCGCGCTTTGTCATGTGCCGATCGGAAGCTGGCCGTTTTGTCCAGCAGCATCACTGCCACCATGTACTCCAGGCAGATGTCCGGCATGTCGCGATTGCTCACCGTGTTGGCCTCGTCGCTGGCGATCCGCACGACCACCTTCCGTACATCGTCGGCGGTAAACGTACGCTGTTTGAAGAAATCCGCGAATGCGTCGAGCGGAGCCTGGATGGGCGAGCCTACCGTCCATTTCTTGATGTTCGTTCGCGTTATCTCATAGCGCTCCCCCAGCTTTTCGACCAGTTGCGTCGGATCGGCTTTGATCACTCCATTTTCCCTAGGGGCATAGGCTTCAAAAAAATTGTCAGGACCGGAAAAAATGTCGTCAACACCTGTCCAACCCGCGCGGACCAGCATCGCAGCTGTGACTCCGCCAGCCGCCGGCTTCCCCCCAAAGAGAAAGGCTTTCTCCATATGCTCGGCATCCCGGCTCCAGGCCCCGATTCCCGATGTTTGTTGAGCGCTGTAATCCAGCAGCAAGCGCATCTGCTGGGCCCCAAGACCCGCAGCGCAGCCGGCGGCCGCGCCAGCCCCGAAAGCCGCAACGGTGCCGTGCGTGCTCCTGTGCGTCATCGCCTGGTAGCCCGGTCCGCCCATGCTCATTGTCACGCGCGCCCCGACGTCATAACCAAGCGCCACGGCGCGTAAGAAGTGCTTTCCGCTGATTCCAAACTGCTCGCCGGCAGCCAGCGCCGCTGGAACTACCGAGACACCGGGATGCGAACGGGACGGGCCGTGCGAATCGTCAGTCTCGTCAGCGTGAGCAAGCACTCCGTTCGCCAGCGCCGCTTCGATGGGACCGCACACGATGTTTGAAGCGACTACCGTCGCAACCTCCTCACCACCATATACGCGGACAAACTCGATCGCTGCGCGTCCCGGGCGTATCTCGGAGCCGGAAATCATCGCAGCCAGCGTATCCAAAATGTGATGTTTCGTCTTCTCGACCACTTCGTCCGGCAGCGCTCGTTCACCCGCTTCGCTCATGTACTTGCTGAGCTTGTCCATAACTGGACTCACACCTTGCGCCGCCTCATCTTCGCTGGCCGCTGCCTTCGCTGCCGCGACGCCGGACGGAATAACCGTGGCTGCGAATGCCAGGCCGGCGAGTTCAAGCAGGTTGCGCCGGGTGAGAATTGCTCCGCCGCTCCCTGCCAGCTTATCTTTGTCTTCGCCATGTATCATGTGCGTTCATCTCCTCCGGGCACTTCGCGATAGAGCGAATTTGTTCAAGGTTGTCCGGACAGAGTGGACTCAACCGTGCAACCCAAGTTATGTCGTCAACCGAATCAAATATCTGAAAACAGTATTAATTCTTTTTTAGCTTATTCGATTCGAATTCAGCTCACCTAGTTATCCGTCAGTGCCTTCATAACGCGAAACATTTCGCTCTTCGCCTCGAACCCGACACCGGGAATCTCCGGCAGCTTGACGTAACTGTCTTCGACCGCTATCCCGTCGGCAAATCCACCGAACGGCTGAAAAATTCCAGGATAGGATTCGTTGCCCCCCAGCCCCAAACCGGCCGCGATGTTCAACGACATCTGATGCCCTCCGTGCGGAATACAGCGAGTCGGCGACCATCCATATTCCTTCAACATACCCAGGATCCGAAGGTATTCGACTAGTCCGTAGCTCAACGCGCAATCGAACTGCAAGATGTCGCGATCTGATCGCATCTGAGCATAGCGAATGAGATTTCGTGCGTCCTGCAGGGAGAATAGGTTTTCTCCCGTTGCCATTGCTCCCGGATAATGATTCGCGAGCTTGGCTTGCAGCTGATAATCGAGCGGATCACCTGCTTCCTCATACCAACGCAGCCCGTACGGGGCGAGTGCGTGCGCATAGGCGACCGCCGTCTCCAAATCGAAGCGGCCATTGGCATCCACCGCCAATTGGTCCGGAGTCTTCAGGATCTTGAGTACGGCTTCAATGCGCTGCAGGTCCTCCGAAAGGGGCGCTCCGCCAATCTTAATCTTCACCACGGAATATCCAAGATCGAGATACCCTTGCATCTCATTTTGCAGTGCCGGCAAGCCTTTGTCTGGATAGTAATAGCCACCTGCCGCATAGACGAATACTTTGCTGCCGAAGAGTCCCCCACGAAAACGGTTTGCTAGGAGCCGGAAAAGCGGCAGCCCGGCGATCTTCGCCACGGCATCCCACACGGCCATATCCAGCACCCCTACCGCCACCGATCTTTCGCCGTGTCCTCCGGGTTTCTCATTCCGCATGACAGCATCCCAGACTCGAACCGGATCTAGGTTTTCGCCGTTTTCGTCAACCAGCGTTGCAGGCTCCGCGGCTCTAAGCCGGGGAATAAAACGGTCGCGCAGGAGTCCGCTAGGCGCGTATCGGCCATTCGAATTGAATCCGTAGCCGACCACCGGCGTGCCCTGGCGCATCACATCCGTAACCAGTGCAAGCACACTCACGGTCATTTGGCTGAAATCAATGTACGCGTTGCGAATTTCCGATTTGATTGGCACTACGGTTTCGCGGATATCTACAATCCTCACCATTCTTCATGCCCCCGGAAAAACTGTCTAGCTCAGGACCGCTGCAGAAGAGGCCGCAGTTCTCGGATATCTTTTACTCTGTCCAGATTTAGCACTCTCTCAATGAGATTTGCACATTGTGCCGTGCCGAGGATCGGCGCTATCAAATCACGGGCTTTGGCAACAATTTCGTCGCGGGTCATAGGATTCTTGGGCGTGCCCCGAACATTGTCAACTCGCTGTGTGAGATGCGTTCCATCCGTCAGTTGCACCTCCACAATCGCCACGCGCAAAGGCATGAGGCGCTCTAGCTGCTCATCCGGAATTAATTTCACCTTTTCGCGCTCCCGGAGCGTCGCCGGATCTTTCATGCGCGCTTTGTCATGTGCCGAACTGAATGTGACCGTCTTGTCCATCACCATCACCGCGACCATATGCTGCAGGCAGATGTCCGGTATCTCGCGGTTGTTCACGATCGCTGCCTCATCCGTAGCCAGTTGCACGGAGACCTTCTGTACTTCATTCGAATGGAAGGGGTGCTGCTTCCGCAGCATCTCGAGCGCATCGAGTGCCGCCTGGATCGGCGAACCTACGGGCCATTTCTTGATATTCGTCCGCAAAATTTCGTAACGCTCGCCAAGCTTTTCGGCCAGCCCGGCAGGATCGGCATGAGCGTTGTACGCCTCAAAGAAATTATCTTTCCCGGAGAAAATGTCTTCGACACCGGTCCATCCGGCCTGAACGACCAAGGCAGAAGTGACGCCGCTGCGGGCGGTCATGCCGCCAAAGTGGAATGCTTTCTGGATGTGCTCGGTGTCACGGTTCCATGCACCAAGGCCGGAGGATTGATGCGCCGTGTAGCTCAAGAGAAATCGCATCTGCGCCACGTTTAAGCTCGCCGCGCAGCCGGCGGCCGCCGCCGCGCCGAAGAGTGGAGAGATGCTGTGCGTGCTCCAGTGACTCTCCGATTCGAATTGCTGCCCACCCAGGGTCATCGTGACGCGCGGTCCAACGTCGTAGCCGAGCGTCACCGCGCGCAAGAAGTGTGTCCCGCTGATGCCGAACCGCTCCCCAACCGCAAGGGCGGCAGGCACTACCGCACACCCCGGATGCGACTGTGACGGTGCGTGCGAATCGTCGGTTTCGTCGGCGTGAGCCAACACCCCATTCGCCAGAGCCGCCTCGATCGGGCCACATACAATTTTCGAGGCCAGTATCGTCGCGACCTCTTTGCCACCATAGGCGGCGGCGAATTGTAGCGCTGCGAGTCCGGGTGCTAACTGCGAACCAGAAATCATCGCCGCCACCGTGTCCAGAATGTGTTGTTTCGTTTTCTCAGTCACCTCGTCGGGCAGCTCGCGAGCGCTAGCTTCGCTCATGTATGTGCTTAGCTTGTCCGTGACTGGGCTCACCCCTTGCTCGGTTGTGTCCGTGCCAAGGAATGATTTGGCCATCACCGCCCTGGGTGGAAGCGCCACAGTTGCGACAACTATGCCCGCGAGTTCGAGCAGGCTTCGCCGGGAAAGAATTGCCGGGCCGTTCTCTTCCGGCCCGCATTTGTTTCGAGCATCTCTCATGCTTTCCTCTTCCAAAGGCACTTTGCTATGGCTTGCTTGCTCATAGGTGCTCGCGCAAGGAGGACCGATCCGGACGAGATTATGTCAGTATCAAAGTCGGATACCTGAAAACAGTATTAATTCTTCTTTAGCCCGATGGTGTATTCGCCCAACCAGATTCCCTCCCCAACCCTCGATCCACAGAGCATGATGCTATTCCCGCGGGACCCTGGGAAGGTCGATGCTCGAAGTAGCAACCGAACGATAGTTCGGCTTGAGGGTTCACGCGTCCGTATCTCCAAGCTTGCGAGACAAGAGCAGAATAAAAAGCGAGTGTCCGATCTTGACGGTAGACTCTCGGATTGCAATTGCGGAGTTTCTGAGAAGGAACTAGAAGGACAGGAACTTAAGTTGCCTTACCGGTTCGCTGACGCCTCTGTCGGGCCGGACACAGATCGCATTCAAAGTTAGAACGTCTGCGCGTCGCGCGGCGGTCGCGTGTTTGGGTCCCGTCGCCCC
The DNA here is from genome assembly GCA_003224525.1 of Acidobacteriota bacterium. Classification (GTDB taxonomy): domain Bacteria; phylum Acidobacteriota; class Terriglobia; order Acidiferrales; family UBA7541; genus Acidiferrum. The sequence continues at coordinate 9,890 of QHZB01000197.1, forward strand.
CGCCACGGTGTCTTAGCTACGTCAGCTTGCCCGATATGCGAGGGATCGCATTTGAGGCTAAAAGCGAATTGTTCCGTGTAATGAAAGCGTTGGCGGAGACTTGGCCGATTTTTTGGCGGCGTGCGAAGACTAATTGCGATTAAGAGAAATTAATGCTGAATTCAGGTATCCAGACTACTCGTAACGTAACCTTAGTTCTCGCACTTTCGATGCTGCCCCGCTCGCCATGGACCAGCCCCCAAGCTCTTGCGGAATAGGACAGGAACCCGCCATTCGGAGGAAAATATCCACGAAGAGAGAGACTCCAAAATGGTGATCCGGCGCCGCTTGATCAAGCTCAGCGGTGTGTCCACGGTCCTCGCGGCGCTGCCGCCCGGTCACGCGAAGGCTCTCATCGGCAAATTGCTCGCTCTGGAGACTCTGTGCGATGTCCGCGAGCTCCGCCCCGTGCTTCAAAGGAGTTAGTCCAAGCGATGCTTCTCCCGGCCGCCACCGCCCCTGAAACAATTTCACCTCCGCGCAAAAGGCCCTTCTACATGGGCCTCTCCTTCCAAGTGCTGCTCGGCGTCGCCATTGCCATCATCCTCGGTCATGTCAGCCCCGCTAGCGCCGTGGCCATGAAGCCGCTCGGCGATGCCTTTATCCGTTTGATCACCATGATCATCACCTTGGTCATCTTCTGTACCTTGGTCACCGGAATCGCCGGCATGGAGGACATGAAGAAAGTCGGCCGTGTGGGCGGCAAAGCCCTCCTGTATTTCGAAGCAGTCTCGACTCTTGCCCTGCTCATCGGGCTCGTCGTGGGCCATGTGGTGGGTCCCGGCAGCGGTTTTAACATCGATCCTGCTACGCTGGACGCCAAGGCCGTGGCCGAATATGCCGGCCAGGCCAAAGCCCAAAGTGTTGCGGAGTTCCTCGTCCACATCATTCCGAACACGGTTGTAGATGCGTTCACGCGGGGAGACATTTTACAAGTGCTGCTCGTCAGTCTTCTGTTCGGCTTCGCTTTGTCGCTCGCCGGCCCGCGCTGCAAACCGCTCGTCGATCTCTTGGACGCCCTGACCCGCGTCGTCTTCGGCGTGGTCGCCATCTTGATGCGCTTCGCCCCCATCGGAGCTTTTGGCGCCATGGCCTTCACCGTCGGCAAATACGGTCTGGCTTCCTTGGGTCCTCTCCTCAAATTGATGGTCACGCTCTATATTACATCGATACTCTTCGTCATCCTCGTGCTGGGGGGCATCGCCCGCGTAGCAGGCTTCGGAATCCTGCGCTTCCTCTGGTATCTTCGCGAAGAAATTCTCCTCGTGCTGGCCACGAGTTCCTCGGAACCCGCGTTGCCCTCGCTCATGGCCAAGCTCGAAAAGCTGGGCTGCTCCAAAGCCCTCGTCGGCCTGGTTGTCCCCACCGGTTACACCTTCAATGCCGACGGCACGAGCCTCTACATGACTCTTGCCGCGTTATTCGTGGCTCAGGCGACCAACACGCATCTAACACTGGCCCAGCAATTCACGATCCTGGGCGTCGCGGTGCTCACCTCCAAAGGCGCGAGCGGCGTGCAAGGAGCCGCCTTCATCGCGCTCGTCGCCACCATGATGGTGATCCCAACCATACCGGTTGCCGGCATGGCGCTGATTCTCGGCATCGATCGTTTCCTCAGCATGTGCCGCGCTGCTGTTAACATGACCGGCAATGCGGTTGCCACTCTCGTCGTGGCCCGTTGGGAAAACGAGCTAGACCGCAACACTCTGCGAAAGAATCTGGCAGCGGAAGAAAGTGGAGGGCGCTAAACACCGCCCTGTGAGCGGTGACGATCCACTACGGGGATCTGGGAAGCTGGCCAATCGCTCGGTGAAGCCTGCGTGATTGCTAGATGGAACTAATTCCCACGGCTGATCGTTATGAATTACGAAAACGAAGCGCAGAAGCAGTATTCATTATGGCGAAACACAGCATAATCCGATCCGTGGCGGAACTGCCGCTAATGCTTGTTGTTTGGTCAGAGCTTGAGGATTCGCGCGGCGTTGTCGCCTAAGGTCATCTTTCGTTGCACGCTCGTTATATTTACCTGATCCAGGAAATGCACCGGCCTTTCGTACTCCATGTCGAGGCAGCTCCGTTCGATTTTCCGTCCAGCAAACCAAACATCAGAGCCAGTCCATACCCTTTCGGGCCGCCGATGGATGCAAGGAAACCTTCCCTCGCGCGCTTCGGATCGGTCAAGGGTAGACCTTGGCGGTCGATCATCCAGCCTTCCGGTATCTGCTCATTCGAGCCCGTTCTGACAGAGATTCCCGAACGCCAGTACGCCGGCACCTAGCTCTCAACTCCAACAGGTGAGTTATGATAAAAGTGCGTTCTTGAGCAAAAAAGTGCAGACTTACTCTTTCAATGGAAAAACCTTCGTGAAAGCGAAAACGGAGTTAATACTCACGATGTGTTGTCTTCCCTTGCCGATCTTCGCGCAAATGCCGACCGTTATCCCGCTGGCTTCCGAACCTCATCATCATCTTGCATTGCACAACGAATACGTGAACGTGTACGAGGTCGAAGTCGCACCTCACGATTCCGTGCAGTTGCACCGGCATGAATTTGACGCGATTAGCATCATGATGAGCAATTCTGAAGTCATTGTCGAGGCACCCGGGAAACCGGACGTACGACAGAAACTCTCCGAGGGTCAAGTGCGGCTTCAGTCCAGCGGCTATGTGCATTCGACGTCGATCGAGGGCGACACCGCATACCGCAACGTCACCGTAGAGCTCCTTTTCCGTCAGCAAGGAGGGCGCAATCTCTGCGCTAAGTTGATTGACACCCAGGGGCTGAACTGCCCCAGTAAACAGGCATCCCCGCCGGACCACACACACATAGAACAACCCCAATATGAAACCGACCAGACGTACGTGACCCTTATTCGGGTGCTGCCCCACCAGAAAGTCACCTTAGGGGGCGCTGGCCGTCTGGAATTGATCGTCTTGCTAGACGATGCATCAGAGGCAACTGCAGAAGAGACGAGCTCGGGTAATCCTTTGCGTCCCGGCGATTTTAGGTGGATTGCGATTGGCCACGCAGCATGTGTATTCGAGAATAAAAGCAGCAAAGAAATAAGATTGATTTCGTTTCGATTGAAACCTCAAGGGTCTGTGGAAACAATACCAGTACCGAGAAAGTGACTGCTCCTACGTGCTCACTTGCAGGGCGATAGCCGTCCCTAGATCCTTAGTCGTCGAGATACCTCCAATATCCGGAGTGCGAACTTTCGATTGCGCCAGAATATTCGCGATCGCATTCTCGACGGCATCGGCGGCGTCCGGAACGCCCAATTGCCTGAGCATCATGGCGCCCGACCAAATCTGCCCTATGGGATTGGCTATTCCTTTTCCGGCGATATCGGGGGCCGAGCCGTGGACGGGTTCGAACATGGATGGAAATTCCTTTTCCGGATTGAGATTCGCGGACGGAGCGATGCCAATCGATCCGACCACAGCCGGACCCAAGTCGGAGAGAATGTCACCGAAAAGGTTGGAGCCAACAACGACATCAAACCAGTCCGGATGGCGCACAAAGTGAGCGGTCAGGATATCGATGTGATATTGGTCTGTGCGGATATCCGGAAATTCAGCCGCCATCCCATGAAAACATTCGTCCCAGAACGGCATGGTGTGGATGATCCCATTTGATTTTGTTGCGGAAGTCAGATGCTTGTTTCTTTTGCGAGCCAATTCGAAAGCGAATCGCATCACGCGATTTACGCCACGCCGCGTGAAAACTGTTTGTTGAACGGCCATCTCCTCTTCCGTGCCCTCGTAGAGACGCCCGCCAATGTTTGAATATTCTCCTTCGTTGTTCTCCCGGACGATGCAGAAATCAATCTGACCGGGTTTCCAATTCTTGAGCGGAGTCTCAATCCCGGCAAAAAGACGCACGGGCCGCAAATTTACGTATTGCCGGAAGGTACGGCGGATGGGGATCAAGAGTCCCCAAAGCGAGACGTGATCCGGCACGCTGGGATGCCCAACGGCGCCGAGGAAGATAGCGTCGAAAGGCCGCAACTGCTGCAGGCCATCGGCGGGCATCATCTTTCCGGTTTTAACGTAGGTCTCACAACTCCAATCGAAGGAGTTCCAGTTCAATCGAAAACGAAAGCGCTGGCCCGCTGCTTCCAGCACGCGAATGCCTTCCGGCACTACTTCCTTTCCGATGCCGTCTCCGGCGATAACTGCGATGTTGAAAGTTTTCATGTACGCCAGACTCTATCCTTTTCCTTTCTCGGCTGCCAACAACGGTGAAAGCGCGCTCACATCCGGGGCGGTATCTAGGGCGCGGACAAAAGCGATTATTTTCTCGGTCTTGGCGCTAGGCCAGTCTGCGAATTCGGCGCATCCCTTGAATTTTGCCGCTGCTTCTTCAAAAGTCATGGGGTTGGCAGGGCTGCCCTTGCCAAAATCAGCTCGGCCGGTGATGACTCTCCCGTCCTTCAAATGGATTTTCAGCAGGGAGGTCATCTTGTCGTAGCCGGCGCTCTCAGCCTCTGAGTCCACATAAAAGTTTATCTTCCTGATCATTTCCTGGACGTCGGCGCGCTGAACTACTTTGTCCGAGAACTCGCCCAACCCCGCCTTTCGTTCCAGCACCAGAATCGCCATGCAGAATTCCATGCTGAATTTGGCTTCCAGTCCGGTCTTTGGCTGGTGGTGGAGAAGAGTTGTGGTCATGTTGTGATTGGCACCGACGTCCATCTTTTCTACTTGAGTTGCTTGAATATTGTTGGTTTCGATCAGACGCGCCAGCTCGGTCATCGCAGGATGTGTGAGGGAGCCCGATGGATAAGGTTTTAAGGAGATCCCGGGAGAGACGAACGTCCAAGGTTTTCCCAGACGGCCTATAATCGCCGCCGGATCATACGATCCTCCGAAAGCATGGAAGAATCCACGATCCGCTTCCAGAATTTGCTCCGCTGCAGACCAGCCGAGTGCGACAAGTTCAGTCGATTCCAGCCCGCTTTCTGCTGCTCGCCCGGCCTGGAAAGGCTTGGTCATGGTGCCAAAGTTTTCTCTCAGGCCCCCAGATTGACTGGCGGCCAGGCCGAACACGTTTAGCGTTTTTGAAAGATCGAAGCGAAGCAGCTTCGCGCAGGCCGCCGCGGAGCCGAACGGTCCGCATGTTCCCGTGGAATGAAATCCATCTTGATAATGGCGGGGCGAAATCGCTTCCGCAATTTTGCATTCCACTTCGACTCCCAAATGGTAGGCAAGCATCAGTTCTTTGCCGGACACGGCCCCGCGTTCAGCAAGCGCCAGGGTAGCGGAAAGCACGGGTACGGTGGGATGCACTAACAGGCCATACACACGGTCCTTGGCAACCGCGAGCTGCGTATCATCGAAATCATCCGCATGAATCGAAACGGCGTTCACGAAGGCAGCGAAGCGCGGGGAAGTTTTCCGCGCTGATCCGATGATGGAGGCTTTTCCGTCGAAGAGGCCGAGATCTTCAAGGTACTGGCGGCAAATGGCTCCTGTCCGCGCCATGGAACCGGCCAACGCTAGTCCCAGACCGTCAAGGATAGACTTCTTGCCCAATTCGATTACTTGCGACGGAATATCCTCGTATTTTGTCGTCGTGACAAACCTGCCGACGTAATCCGTGAGGCCAGGGGACTTGGGGAAATCACTGCCGGCTGCGACTTCCGCACCTTTTGCGGAATTGACGAGCACGGTCGAAACAAACACGCCGAGAGATGCTTTGCCAAAGTCACGCCTGAACATTTTTCACCTTAGACGATTGCACATTTACTTCTGGCTGCATCCATTGCCTCAACTTGACCATGTATTGAAATTTTTGTGTCTGTGAACAGTGGGGAAAGGGACCTACGCCCGTCCCTAAGGCAATTTTCAGACCCGCGGCGACGGCGCGGCGGAAATTTGGTTCCGATACTTCGGCTACGGTATGGCCGCCGTACTTTCAATGCCCGATCTCTCTCGCCAGACGAAGATAAGGATGGGAAGAGGCCCAAACTTTAGTTGAAAGAAGCGGCTCTCGACCCGGCGGATGCTACGTCACGATATTCGCCCAGTCAACGGCCGCTGCTGGCGGCGAGCTGACTCGCGCAGCCTGCAATGAATTTAAAGCGCTTGTTTTCAAGCAATTTTCGTCCTACGCCACTATTCAGCTAAATAGAAATTAATCTTGTTTTAAGTTCGCATGGCGATGAATGATTTATGCTCTGTCGCGCCAGCATGCGGCTGTGGCCGAAGCGCATCTTGTAATTATGGTGAAGGAAAGTAGAGATTCAGCGTTCAAGGAGAGAAAATGAAGAGACTATTTCTGAACCGGGCCACGATCCCGGTTCATTAGGCACGCCAAAAATGTGGAAGAAATTTGCGGAGAAGCTTGACCTTCCTGACGGTCACGACTTTCACATCCAGAATTATTTCATCACCTACAAAGTGCATTTGCGGACTTCCGGCAAATGGGTGATCATCGTTGACCGCGGACACATGACTTCTTTGGACGACTCGGATGTGCGCGCACTGGCCGCAAAGTATGGCGATCCCGGCAAATTGCTGGCCGAAGATTGGATACCGGACGTTCCGGGAATCAACGTGCTGGGCGGCTATGAGGAATACGCCCGCGATCCCTGGAAATACGCCAACGCTCGAATGCAGAAGATCCTCGCGGGTGATTTCACCTTCAATGATCCCGGTAAATAAGCGAAAATATTTTCTGCTCGCCGTGGAGATAGGTTCGGCCGCACCGGGCTGCAGGCTTGAGTTTAGGGGAGGACCGCAATGAAGGCGGTCAGTCTACGCCTGGCCATATGCGGCGCGTTTTTAGTGTTCAGCGGTCTCACCCTGGCAAATCCCCCGGAAACCGTTCATCGCCTGAGTCAGAAACATGACCTTGGCGCACTGGCCCGTGCCCATCAATCGGCCGGCGGCGCGGGGCAGGTGCAGCCGTCTCTTGATTTTGAAACCTACCGAATTCGTATCGAACCAATCTTCCTTAAGCCACGGCCAGGTGGAGTGCGATGCTACGACTGCCATTCGATGTTAGCCACGCGCTTGCGGCTGGAGCCGCTGTCGGCGGGAAGTTCCTCGTGGACGGAAGAGCAATCGCGCCGAAACTTTGAGGCTGTCTCCCAACTGGTCACACCCACGGAACCATTGAAGAGCCATTTGCTGCTTCATCCTTTGGCGCAAGAGGCGGGCGGCGATCCGCTGCACACGGGCGGCAAGTTCTGGGCATCGCAGGACGACCCGGAATGGAAAATGCTTGCCGACTGGGTCAGCCATGGCGACCAGACGCCGCCGGCCGCTCAAGCAAGATCTCGTCCCGCCGCGACAGACGCTCTTGATTTTCAGTTATTCAAGACCAGCGTCGAGCCTGTCTTCTTAAAGGAGCGCTCGGGACACGCCCGCTGCTACGGTTGCCATATTCTATCCAACAGAGTTTTTCATCTCGAGACGTTGTCACCGGGAAGCTCGAATTGGACCGACGAGCAATCGCAGCGCAACTTTCAGGGTGCTCTACAGCTGGTTGTTCCTGGGGACCCTGCCTCGAGCAGACTTTTGATCCATCCTCTAGCTCCCGAAGCGGGAGGAGATCCGTTTCATTCCGGCGGCAGGCAGTTTGCGTCACCGAACGACCCTGACTGGCTTGCCCTCGCTGAATGGGTGCGTGGTGTTCGAACGGGAATTGCTTCTGAGTCTGCGCCGGGAGCAATGACGCTGATCTATGTGACGAACAGCGCTGGCGATACCGTCGACGTGATTGATCCCGCCACAAACAAAATCGTGCAGGTGATACGAGGCATAGAGTTACCGCATGGCGTCGCATTCTCTTCCGATGGGTCGCGCGTCTACATCAGCAATGAATCGGAAAGCATGCTTGACGTGGTGGACCGAAGGAGCGGAGAAATTCTGCGGAAAGTGTGTCTCAGCGGTCGCCCGAACAACATTGCCATTACTAAAGATGGAGACCGGGTGCTGGTGGGCATACGGAGGGAGCCGGGAGTCGTGGACGTGATCGACACAACTTCGCTCAAGCGATCGAAGAGCATTCCCGTGGACGGAAGCGTCCACAATGTATTCGTCACGCCTGATGGCAAGTACGCGGTCAGCGGTTCGATCGAAAACAAAGCAGCCACCATCATTGATCTCCAAAGCGAGCAAGCGGTTTGGGAAATCAAATTCGACAGTGCCGTGCGCCCCATGGCGTTCGAGGCAAACCCCGACGGTTCGACAAGCCGCATTTTCGTCCAGCTCACCGGCCTGAACGGGTTTGCAGTGGTGGATTTCGCGAAGCGCGCCGAAGTGGCCAGGATCAAGCTGCCGGAGCAGCCCAGTGGTTTCGGGATTGCCGAGGGTCGAACAGGCACTCCTTCACACGGCATCGGAGTCGCACCCGACGGGAAATCGCTGTGGGTCAACAGCACTCTCGCCAATGCGGTATTCAAGTACTCTCTGCCCGAACTGAAGCTGGCCGGATATTCAGCCCTGCCGGTGGTTCAGACGCTGGGACATTCGCCAACCGGCGCCGTGCCGGAGTGGATTACGTTTACGCCAAATAGCAAGATTATTTATGTCTCCAACTCCGGGGCCGGCTCGGTGTCGGCCATCGACACGAAATCTTTGAAGGCCGTGGCTGTAATCGCTGTCGGAGAAGTTCCCAAAAGGATTAACACCCTGGCTCTGCATTGAACTCGGCGGCTGTCCCTGGCCAAAATTAAAGGCGCGTTTGGAATCGATAACGTGTAGAGATGCCGCATAATATATTACGTGAACGAAAGTCAGGGGTTTGCGGAGATCGATGAACGTCACTTGAGAATCGAGCTTTAGGCTTCGCGTACTTTCGTATTCTGCGGGAGGGAGTTGTGAATTACGCAGTGCTGCTTCAATCCGCCTTAGTGGCCTTGCTTCGGAATAAAATGCGAAGCATGCTGACGGTCCTGGGCATCACCATCGGGATCGCGGCGGTTATCTGCGTCGTCGCGATCGGCAAAGCCGGACAAGCCCAGGTCGAACAGCAGTTGAACAACCTGGGGGATAATTTTGTCTGGATAGAAGCGGGCGGACGCGCGGTGAATGGAGTGCGCACTGGCACGCACGGGACAAAAACTCTGACATACGCCGATGCGGTGGCGATAAAGAATCAGGTCTCGCTGATCAAGAGCGTTTCACCTAACGTCGATGGACCGGTGCAGATCATCTATGGAAACCAAAACTGGTTTACAGGGTTCCGAGGCGTTTCGCCGGAATACTTCGACATAAAGCGCTGGTATGTGGATCAGGGCGCCGCATTCTCCCAGGACGATGTGGACCGAGCCGCGGACGTCTGCGCGATTGGTCGCACCGTGCGCGATCAGCTTTTCGGCGTCGAGGACCCGATTGGGAAAGTGATACGCGTCAAGGACGTTCCCTGTAAGGTGGTGGCCACTCTTCATCCGAAGGGGCTATCCGTTTCCGGGCAAGACCAGGACGATACCATTCTCATGCCGTACACCACTGGTCAGAAGAAGATTAAAGGGGCTAACTGGCTGGACGACATACTGTGCTCGGCGGTATCGCAAGCGGCCGTCAAAGTGGCGGGCCAGGAAGCGGCGGCGGTGCTCCGGGATCGCCATCATTTGCGCCCCGAAGAGGAAGATGACTTCAATATTCGGAATCCCGAGGACATTATCCAGGCGCAGCTCGAGGCCAGCCGGACTCTTACGATTCTTCTGATTGCCATCGCTTCCATTTCCTTGTTAGTGGGCGGGATCGGGATCATGAACGTCATGCTCGTTTCGGTAACCGAGCGGACCCGTGAGATCGGCGTCCGGGTGGCGGTTGGCGCGACCGAAGAAGCCATCCAGCTACAGTTCTTAGGCGAATCAGTCATGCTGAGCCTGGTGGGCGGAGCGGCTGGAGTGCTGTTCGGAGTCGTTGGGTCGTATTTGGTTGGCCAAACACTGCGGTGGCCCATGCAAATGTCACTTGAGTCCGTCGTGATTGCGGCCGTCTTCTCGATTGCAGTGGGAGTGTTTTTTGGGTATTACCCGGCGAGAAAGGCCTCTCTGCTGGACCCTATCGAAGCACTGCGGTACGAATGAACCTGCCGGATCTCGGGGCTCAGGAAAAAGGATGAAAACAAAGAGCAAGTGGTACATCGTGGCGGGTCTTGTGGTCTTCGCTGGAGCATTTGTGGCTTTCGGATTGAACCGCAGCGCCCAGCCGCAGCACTTCACCGCCAAGGTTGAACGGGGCGACATCCACGATGTCGTGGAAGCCACCGGAACCATCAACGCGGTGATCACCGTCCAAGTTGGATCTCAGGTTTCCGGCACCATCGCGAAGCTAAATGTCGACTTCAACTCCCGCGTCCACAAGGGCGATGTCGTCGCACTGATCGATCCCGCACTGTTCCAAGGGGCGCTGTTACAGTCTTCCGCCGATTTGGACAATGCCAAAGCCAACGTGGCGGCGGCGAAGGCCAACCTGGAAAAGGCGAAGGCCGCCTCGCAGCAGACCAAAGCCGACTACGACCGCGTCGCTCAGCTCTCGAAGGATAACATCATGAGCCAGCAACAACTGGACCTCGCCAAAGCCAACTATGATTCAGCGAACGCGGCGGTGGGCGCAGCGGCCGCAAACGTTACGCAGGCCGAGGCCCAAGTCAGCCAAAAAGCCGCGGCTCTGGCGGTGGCCCAAACGAATCTCAACTATACCGTGATTCGATCTCCCATCGATGGCACCGTGGTGGCGCGCAATGTGGATGTGGGACAGACGGTGGCCGCCTCATTGCAAGCGCCAACGGTCTTTACCATCGCACAGGATTTGAAAAAGATGTTGGTATACACCAAAACGGACGAGTCTGATGTTGGCAACATCAAACTGGGGAAGGCGGTCACGTTTAAGGTGGATGCCTTCCCAAAGGACACCTTTCGCGGAGTGGTCAGCCAAGTCCGGATGAATCCGACCACCGTGCAAAACGTGGTCACCTACGACACGATCATCGAATTCGACAATCCGGAGTTGAAACTGTTCCCGGGAATGACGGCCTACGTGAGCATCCCCGTGACGACCGCGCAAAATGTATTGAAGCTGCCTAACACAGCGTTGCGGTACAAGCCTCCAATGGCTCCCGAGGAGGTTCTGGCGCTCTATAGGCGATACGGGATCGAAGGAGACGAGAAACAACGCGCCGGCGAAGAGCGCAGCTCGCCGGCCGGCAGTGGAGCACAAAATCTGCCGCGTGCTCCGAGAGCAGAGAATGCGGTCGTATGGAAGCTGCATGCCGATAACACCATGGAGCCCATCAAGATTTCACTGGGGATAACGGACCATTCTTTTACGGAAGTGACCGCGCTTATTAAAGGGGAACTGAAAGAAGGAGACGAACTCATTATTCGTTCCGTGATGCCGAAAACGCAGAATCCGGGAGGCGCGGGGATAAGGCGCTAGTGCTCCGCGAGTAATGAAACTCCGCTATGTCAACGATTGATTCGATGCCGGTCGTCAACCAAACCGAAGCTGCGCCGATTGCCTCCGCCGGAGCCGCTGTCATCCGCGTGGAAGACGCCCACAAGTACTACGATCTAGGTGAAACACGTGTGCACGCGCTCCGCGGTGTCAGCATCGTGATTGGGCAGGGAGAGTTCGTGGCCATCATGGGGGCGAGCGGTAGCGGCAAATCGACGTTCATGAATATGCTGGGCTGTCTCGACCGCCTCAGTTCCGGGCGATACTTGCTCGAGGGTATCGACGTTTCGCGGCACGACAAGAGGGCGCTGGCCTTGATCCGTAACCAGAAAATCGGGTTTGTATTCCAAGGCTTTAATTTACTGGCGCGCACGACGGCCCTTGAAAATACTGCATTGCCTACACTGTACACAAAGATCGATAAAGCCGAGCGAGGAAAGCGCGCCGCGGAGGCGCTGGCGATGGTCGGCCTCGCCGACCGCGCACAGCACTTCCCTTCGCAGATGTCCGGGGGACAGCAACAGCGGGTTGCCGTCGCGCGCGCACTGGTAAACCGCCCCTCCATCCTGCTGGCCGACGAGCCCACGGGCAATCTCGACAGCCGCACTTCTGTTGAGATTATGGAAATCTTTCAGAGCCTGAACGACAAAGGATTAACCATCGTACTGGTTACGCACGAGCATGATATCTCTCAGTTTGCTAAGCGTGTGCTCGTCTTCCGCGACGGAAAAATCCGCAGGGACGATCCGGTAGTCCATCGGCCCAAGGCCACGGAAGTCCTGAAGACGCTGCCGACCCTTGAAGACTAGAGGGAGTCAGCCTCAACATCGCGTGAGCTCAGCTCTGAGCAGGAGTGAACGACATTAGGTGAAGTTCACTTTGATGAAGTCATGTAGACAAAGAAGTGGTGCGCCCCGGGAGACTCGAGCTACCGACGTTCTGGTTCATAGCTAGATTCTGATTTGCTATCTCGTTGATTCGTCTTGGCTCTCGATACCTGATGTATCCTGGTTTTCAGTGGTTTTCAGTGGTTTTCGGGGCTATTGGACCCATTTTGGACCCAACTTTTTGGGGTTCCATCGAAACTCGATCAGCTAACGCGGCAAGATGACAAACTCAGGAGGCTGCATGAAAAAAACATTTCAGAGAAATGTTAGGCAAACCCGTCAGCCCGTCGGACACCACTGAAACTAAGCAGTTCAGGGGGAAGGTCTCTTGCCCTACTTCGGGATGGCTATCTACAACATCTTGCTGTGAAGGGCTTCAGCGAAGCCACTCTCAGAGTTCGCCGCGTGAACTGGGTCATCGATGCCGTTCATCAGCCCATAAAGGCAGATCAAAAACTATTGTGACTCCGAGAAACGCGCCAAGAAACCACCCCCTGCCCGCAATTCGATGGTGAGGGAATTGCTGCGCTTATGAGTTGACTTTTCGATTTCCACCTTGACGTCGTCCGTGGGGCTGTCATGAACGAGTACACCATTGTATGGGGCCTCGCCCAGGAACGAGAGAGGTACGCGTATCGTCTTGGCTTGAGGACCACACATAATCGCCAAGAACCACGTGTTACCTTTGCGCCGGGCGTAGGCTGCGAGTTCGCCGATCGCGGAATCCGGCAAGACGATGGTTTCGTCCCAGACGGGAGGAACGCTCTTGATCACGTCGACGGCAGGGTTGCTCAGAATGGTCTGCGGATTGGCGGCAATCGTAAGTAAAGGAGCGGCAAAAACAGCGATGCTGGCGATCTGGTGCGCCACGGTCGTATCGCGGCGGCGGTCGTTGAATAACATAGCGGTGTAGTCAGCCGGCCCCGCCAAAAGGCGCGTGAAGGGCAAGATGGTTTCGTGCCGGGCGCGTTCCTTCAGGGCGCTGGCCTCCATCCCTCGGATGGCTTCGCGAACCAACTCGTTGGGCCAAGTGCGCTGGCGACCGGTGGGCTTATTTGCACCGTGTAACACCACGAGAATTTGGTATTTGGCTGCCTTTTCTAAAAGCGCCTCGTATAGATCGATCACTTCTTTGGCTTCGTGATCGAAGAAGTCGATTTTGGCGCCGGTTACACCGAGATCGTGCAACATCTTGAAGAATTCCTCGCGCGCTTCCGGAGTGCGGAGATCCTTGCTGTGCTTCCAGAACCACACGCCAACTCCCTGCTGCCTGGAATAATCGACCACTTCTTTCCTCTGCGCTGGCGTCCATTTATTCCAGAAGCCCTCGATGACGTTGTATTCGAACCCGAGCTGTCCAGCCATGCGGGAGAATTCCTTCATGCCATCTACGCCTTCGGGACCACCGTCAAGATAGCGCCAAACGGCACGGCCGGGTTTGATCCATGAGGTGTGGATTCCTCCAGCGAAAAATTTTGCATCAGGGGGCGGGCAGAGATTGGGCAAGATCGTGCTATTGGCCAGCGTGTTTAAGTCTGGCCCCACCATTACGACACGCCACGGAGTCGTGACTGTTCCCGCGATAGATACCGGTGTGCCGAGGCGCTTGGCTTCATCCCTTCCATATCGCAATTCGAATGGCCAGTTCAGCGGCTGCCGGTGTCCCAGACCGGTAATCCACCCTCGTCGACCATCCGCCTCCAGACCCATTCCGCTGTAATTCACCAGATTGGCCTCGGAGATGGAAGCGTAGCCGGCATCGAGCGGCAGTTTGAACGTCAGCGGAGGTCCGGCCCATTCTCCGGCGTGAACTTCGGAAATATTCTTCTTCACGAACTCAGTTTCATAGTGGCCGTCGGCCAGTCCGCCATACCAAAGCATCGAGCCGTCGGGAATAACGAAGGTGGAATACTCGTCCAGGGCCCGCGAAGCGTTTTCTTCGCCGGGAATGACGTGGCGATAGGCAACGCCATCATTGAATACGCGGATCTCAAGAGTGTACGAAGTGAAGCTCAGGTCATGCGTGAGAGAAAGTTTGACGCCGTTGCTTCGATTGACAGCCAAGCTGCTAGCGCCATACCACGGATAGGACTCGTCGATAGAATAGTGTTCGAGGTTGTCGAACACAACTCCCGATGAAAGGTCATAGCCATCAAGCTTCATAACGATCGGAGACGGCTCGATCACGACTGTATTCCCCATTGTCACGGTGAAGGTTAGGCGCTCCGCGTTGGGCAGGATCGTGAATTTGATTTTGCCGTCGGGGCTTGCGACCTGGACTTCTTGCATGTGAACGCGCTGCGATCGTCGAGACCTGGGCGGCTGCGCTTGTGGCTGTGCTTGGGCGAAGCTTGCTTGCGAAAGGCAGAATGCCCCCGCGGCTCCAAGAAACAAGGGAGCAAGAACCACTCTTTTCCGCATGCTTTCACCTCTCCATTGAATTCCTGGATAATGGTTCCCGTCGCCGGCGCCGCTTCAGACTCCTTCGCGCGGCTTTTCCTTGCGGACAAAAATGTTGTCCTGGGTGGGTTCCGCATCGCATTCGAGGGCGATGGTCGTAACCGCATGGTCCGGCGCTTCTGTCGGCAGGCCAGTGAGGCGCACGCGGTACTTGTCCTGTTGGAAGTTTATTTTTTCGCCAGAGGCGAGGAAGTGAGCGGACTTCACCTGTGCTTGCAAACCAGCCATCACCAAATAGTCGCCGGGCCAAAAGTGCACGTGCATGTAGAGGGTGTTGCCTTTGCGCGTGAAGCTCGCGTAATTGGAACGGCGGGGCTGACACGGATCTGAACCATAGATGGACTCACCGTTGCGGCGCATCCATTGGCCGACTTCCGTCAACACGCGGACGGATTCCTCGGGCACGCTGCCATCAGCGCGCGGCCCGATATTCAGCAGGTAGTTGCCCGTGTCGCGGGAACAGGAAATGACATTCTGAATGACGCGGCGCGAGCTCTTCCAATCGTCATCGGCCCGCTGGTATCCCCAACTGTCATTCAGAGTCATGCAGGACTCCCATGCGCGGCCTTCCTTGTCCGCGGTGATCTGCTGTTCGGGAGTGGAAAAATCGCCTGGAAGCTTGTTGCGATTGTTCACGATGATGTCCGGTTGAAGCTCAAAGACCATCTTATTCATGCGCTCGGACTCCCATCCAGCGGCGTCGAGAGGCCAGGAGACGTCGTACCAGAGGACGTCAATCTTTCCGTAGTTGGTGAGAAGCTCGCGGATGTGCGTGTGAATGTATTCGACGAAGCGCTTGCGTGCAGCGTCGTCCGTGGCGCAGCGAGCGCCGTCGGGATGGTGCCAGTCCATCAACGAGTAATAAAAGCCCACACGCATGCTCTCGGCGCGAGCGGCTTCGACATATTCGCGGACCAGATCGCGGGCTGGCCCCTGCTTGGGGGAGCAGTAATTCGTGGTCTTCGTGTCGAAGTGGCAAAACCCCTCGTGATGCTTGGTCGTCATCACCATGTAGCGCATGCCGGTTTCACGGGCGATCTTGGCCCATTCGCGGGCTGGGAATGGTTTCGGTTTGAATTGCCTAGCGAGCGGAGCATATTCCGAAACCGGAATGCCCTCGTTTTCCATGACCCATTCATGGCGGCCGATGACACTATAGAGCCCCCAGTGGATGAACATTCCAAAGCGAGCCTCGTGCCACCACTTCATCCGGCGCTGACGGTCGGCGTCACCGGTGGCCGGGGCCGTCGCGGCCTGCTCTGGAGTGGATGATTGTGCGAAACCGAGCGCGGGACTTATAGGAAGCGTCGCCGCTGCCAAGACTGTTCCTGTTCCAATCATCCAATCGCGACGCGACGGTTTGCTTTTTGACATCGGTTGAGCCCTCTCCACAAGAACTTTAGTCTATCCGGTGGCGCGGCGGTGGGCGTGAACACCGCCGCGCGCTCTAACGAAAGCCAAGCCCAGCCGGCCTCAGAAGGTGAATCTCAGCCCAAACTGCATCTGCCTGGGATCATGGGCGAGGGTGGTGATTCGTCCAAAAGCCTTGTTGGCGACTGTCAATCCGGAATCACTGCTCTGCGTGGTTGGCGTGTCCCAGTTCTGAATATTGAGCACATTGAACGACTCGAAGCGGAGCTGGAGAGACATGCCTTCCCTGGGCGATGGGACGCTTTTGAACAAAGAGACATCCATGTTGTACACGGGACGCCCCCGGAATGCATCGCGCCCAAGATTCCCAAATGCACCTGAAGGCACCGTAAACGCGCAAGGATTGAACCAAGTTTGAGAAGTATGAATCTGATCAGCGGCCTTCCCGCCTTGCGAAATAGTCAGCTGACACAAGGGATCAGGATTCGCAGCTACCGGCCCCGCCTTGAAGGGGTCAGCAACTACGTTGGGCCGCCCGTAACTGGTAAAGTTCTGGGCGCCGACTCCTCCTGATCCCGTGAGATTGGCGGGATCACCAGTCACTCGGAGGGTGTACGGCTGGCCTGACCTTGCCTGGAAGATATAGTTGGCCTGCCAGTTGCCTACAATCCAGGACAATGGGCCGCCGTGAAGCCATGATTTCCCTTTCCCGAACGGGAGCTCATAGACGGTGAACCAAGACAGAAAATGTGTGATGTCGAATCCAGAGACGCCGCGGGCGGTGCTCTGGTCATAATAGTTTTGAACGGTCGAACCTCCTCCATTGCCGTTCTCGACACCGAAATAGCCGCTGCTTACATCGATGGACTTTCCGTAGGTGTACGAAACCAGCGACTGCAGTCCATTGGAAAACCTGCGCTGCACTCGGGCTTCCAATGCGTTGTAGTTGGAATAGCCGATGCTCTGCGCGTACGTAAACCCAGGATTTGCCCAAGGCATGGTTCGCAGCGTGTCAACGGACACAAAATAAGCGGTTTGACAGCTCGTCCAAGCGGCGGTTGGGGGAGTCGGCTTAGGACCGCATGTAGTGACTCCGTGCGCACTCGTGGTGACGGGATCGGTCACGTTGCTAGAACTAAATTGGGCAGAGTTAGCTTTTCCTTCGTAATCAAGGCGTCCATTCTTGCTGCCCACGTAGGCGGCCGAAAGCAGCAGGTGGGGAGTGAGCTGCCGCTGAATTTCCACATGCCACTGCTGCGAATAACCGTCCTTGTAGGAGTGGGGATCGAGGGCGAATCCCCCGGCGGTCCAAGGAGTTGGTCCAGGCAGGGGATTCGGAAAGCTACCCTGAATGTCTGAGATCAATTTGCTCGTTCCTCCCGAGAAATCCGCGGGGGCGTTCACATTGCCGCTAAAAGCTGTGGCATCAGGCCAGATCCCGTGTTCGAGGTCATTTTGTGCAGCTTGGCCTCTTCCCGCCAGCGTGTCCCAGTAGAGTCCGTAGCCTGCGCGGAGCGCCATGTTGGAACTGACCTGCCAAGCTACGCCTACACGCGGGCCCCAGTTGTCGCGGATTGGTGGAGGATCAAAGAACGACTTTCCTGCCAGCACCGCGCTGCTGAAATGCGGGTCCAGACGAAAATCACAAGGGATTCCATTTGGTTTGTTGTTGCATGTTGAGTTTGTAGGGGTGTAGAGGGGTCCTCCGTCCGGAATGCAGGGCGCCTGATTGGCTTGGCTGCAGAGCGGAGGCATCGTGGAGGCCCCGATGACATATTGCTTGGTGGTCAAATCCATGGTGCTCCAAAGACGCCCGTCCGTCGTTTGCGGCTGTGTGAGATAGTCGTAGCGCAGGCCCACGCTCACCGTGAATCTAGGCTTTACCTTCCATTCGTCCTGAATGTACGCCGCCCACGAGGCATACTTGTACCTGACCGGTCCACCATGCAGGACAGGCAACTGAGCGCTGAAACTGCTTGGGAAAGCCATGAGCGCCGACGCCAATGTCAATCCAGTTGATGCGTTGCTAGGGAGGCCGGTCTGTTGTCGGCTAAAGTTGAAAGTTTGGAAGGTATTCTCCTGGACCCGCTTGGAACCGATGAACCAGAATCCAGTCTTGAAATTGTGATTGCCCTTGATCCAACTGACATTGGGCGTAACACTCCAGTTCGGATTTTCCCGGGGCGCTGCGCCACGAGTACCGAAGTTAACGTTGGTCCCGGCCGTCCAGTCATTGCCGAGGTTGACGAGCATCCCGCCGTATTTGTCGATGTCCTTGAAACCAAGCTGCTTCATCGGGTCCGTCTCAAACGAACTTTGGTTTTGCTGGCTGGCGTCAACGGCTGGCCGGCCCGCGTAGCCGGCGCGCACATCGAGAATGAGATTCGGCTTGAAGGTATGTACCCATGCTCCGCCGTAGTTCCTGCCTTGTGAACCTCCCGAGGTCGATCCTGTGTCGCCTATCGGCGTGAAGGCTGACACACGCTGCTCGGTATAGCGGAAGAAAACGTTGTCGCTGTTGCGGAAACGGTGATCGATGCGCACTTGAAAACTGTTGGAATTATTTGTCTCGGCCCGGTTTTGCTGATAATTGAACCCGGGGGTCCCGGTCAGATTAGGGACAGGAGAATATTTTTGGAGGAACGATTGCATTGCCGAGTTAATCAGGCCTGTACCGTCTGTGAAGTTCGGAATCTTATTGCATGGGACGGAGCCCGCCAAATTTGGCTGCAGGTGGGTAGTGGGGTCAGCGGGCAAGGGATTGCCCTGGGCGTCGCACAGGAAACGCGACCGATTATTTCCCACCGTGCTGTAAGGGTTGTAGAGATTAGGGTTGCTGACGAGCGTCTGGGAGAAGTCACCCGCCAACTCCGCGGCGGTCGGCACATAGGTCAATGACTGAGGTGGCTTGCTATATCTCCAGCCATCATATCCCCCGGAGATAAACGTTTTGTTTTTGATGATCGGGCCACCACCCTCCGCTCCAAATTGGTTCTGTCGAAACCCGGCAATGGACGGAGCTTTCGTGAGGGGGTTGAAATCTGTGAATGTATTGCGGGCATCAAAAGCGTTATTGCGGACATACTCGAAGACCGAGCCATGAAAGCTGTTGGTCCCTGACTTGGACACCATGTCCACTACGCCGCCAGTTGCGCCGCCATACTCGGCCTTGGCGTCGTGTCCGACGACTTTGAATTCCTGAACCAGATCGATGTTGGGAATCACAATGTATGTTGGGCCGCGTATATTTGTGTTGATGATTCCGTCAAAAAAGTAGAGCTTCGAACGATTCTCCTGCCCATGGAATGAAGCGTCGGAGAATCCCGACCCGGGGATTCCAACATTCCCTTCGCAACAGCCAATGCTTTTGTTTTGCGCGGTAGAAACTGGGGTGACACCTGGTGTGAGGGTCAGGAGCTGCGTAAAATTCCGTCCATTCAGTGGCAAATCGTTGACGGCCTTTTCTTCGATCACCGTGCCCAGATCGCTCGTCGATCCCTCGAGCATCGCGGCTTCCGCGTTCACCACCACTCGTTCGGTAATGGCGCCGACCTCCAATCTTACGGTTTGCATGACCGTTTGATTCACGCCCACGTCGAATGCGGAAATTTGCGTGATCTTGAAACCTTTTGCCTCCACGCCCAGAACATAACTTCCTGGCTTGACGTTGATGAAAACGAAGTAGCCGTCGACATTTGTCGCGACTCGATCCTCAATCTTGGTGGCCTGGTTGGTGAGTTTGACCGCGGCGCCAGCCACAAATCCACCTGACGTGTCGGTGACCGTGCCATTCACTTCGCCTGTAGCCGTTTGCGCGTGCGTTACCCTAGCGCTTACGAACAGCACAACAAGAAGAATGGTTGCCATCTTCGCCGGTCGCATACACACCTCCTTGGCATGAATTCCGGCATTCCGAATCCAAACCGAAGACGAGAGGCGCGCAGGCCATGGGGCGTAAAACCGAAGAGTCCGCCCGCGCCGCTTCCAGCCCGAGACTGAGAGGCTTGTATCAAGCCGCATCGGGAAGTTCAATATTAAAAATCTATATTTCAAATACTGAAAAACTAAACGATCTTTTGCGCTAAGATGCCGCAAAGCACTATAGCCGCGGCCGCCGAGCGGGTACGGGCGAATTCCTCAAACGCGGCGGTGACCACTGAAGAGAAGGAGCAGCCTTCCATGATCCGGGCACGAGAATCTAAGTCCGCACCAGTAGGGGTGGTTGGAAAAGTCTTACGAATTTTGGAAGCCCTGGACGCCGCTCCCACCGGGCTGCAGCTACGCGAGATTTCTCAGCAGACGAGCCTCAACAAGAGCACGGCTTATCGATTCCTCGCTCACTTGGAAAGCGAAGGCTATCTGTTCCGCGATGATGCTGGAGCCTACATCGCGGGACCCAAACTGGCCAGGCTGGGCGCCGGAATCACCTACCATGCCACCCTTCGCAAGATCAGCCGTCCAGTGCTTATGCTGCTGTCGAAAGAAACCACGGAGACGGTAAACCTCGCCGTCCTGGACGGACACGATGTGCTTTACCTCGAAGTGCTGGAGAGCGCCCACTCCTTCCGTATGGCCTCTCAGCCGGGAATGCACCGTCCGCCGAACTGCACCGCTTTAGGCAAGGTTTTGCTGGCGTTTCTCCCCAGTGAGCAACGCGAAGAGATCCTGCCTATGCTGACCTTTGAGCGGGCCACTCCGCGCACTATTCCAAATCTTGCACGCTTCCGAAAAGAGCTTGTGCGCGTCGTGCAGCAAGGCTACGCGATGGATGACCAGGAGACGGATCTCGGGGCACGATGTGTCGCCGCTCCAGTGTTCGACGAGAGCGGCAAAGTTGCGGCCGCCATCAGTGTTTCCGGTCCAACTACGCGCATGAGCCGCGACCGAATTCAAGAGTTTGCACTTGCCACAAAGAAAGCCGCTCGAGCTATTTCGGCGCGTCTCGGCCATTCGAATTGAGACTTGGCAGCGTCTTATTATTCACACGGTCCAGAGCCAAGCCAAGGGCAGCGCGGATTAACCTAAGAAAATTCCCACGAGTGCGGCAAAACCCTTCAACAAAATGACCCTAGCCGTGGACTACCAGCGGAAGGGAAACAGCTCGATCTTCTTGAGCAACGCAGGATCAATCTTGATGGCGAGTTCCTCGTAGCGGCGATCCTTGAATTTCACAGCTGCGACTGCCAGCAGCGGAGAAATTTCAGCGGCCTTGAATTCGATGATTTGCTGGTAAGGCCATTTCTCCTGACCGCTCACGAAGGGAAGCAGATAGTCGAGCGCCTTGCGGATGCTGCGGCCATCCGAGGATCGAAAACTCCAAAGGTCAACGCCCACGTTTTCTCCCAGCAGTCCCAGTTCAAGGAGCCCTGCGAGATTCATTGTGCTGTAGCCCAGGGCTTTCGTCCTTTCAAGCTCCAGTGGTTGTCGTCCATCCGGCTCAATCTGGATTTCAATGCGCCGCTCTGGGACCGATTGAAGAACGCGGCTCGCGATATTCGTATCGCCCGTGAAAAGCGCCAGGGACACAATCTGCACGTCGTAATAACTGCCATGATTGTTTTTCGCGGCGGCTTCCTCTTTGCCTTTGTCAGAGTGCAGCATCCAATCCAGGAACCGTGCACACCAGCCTTCCATTCCTTTCTGGTCGGCGGGGGTCCAAGACTTGGAGACGGCGAAGAATCCAATTGCATCTACGAGACCGTAAACATCGCGAGTCTCAATCAACCCAGTGCCCCGTCCGGTGTTGTGTCCGGGGACTCCTTGTCCGAATTCCAGGTTCGCATTCATTCGCGTTTCGGGGTTCAGAAACCATGTGCGCAGTAGTTCGGTCGCATGGGTGGCATACGACTCTTCACCGAAAAAGTAAGAGGCCAATGCAAGAGTGTGAGTTGCCGAGATCGCGCGGTCCATGTACTTGTGATCCTGAACCTGCTCGATCTCAGGATTTACTTGGCCATCGCGGCGGATATACGGCAATCCGTTCGGCTTCGCGGGGTCGGGCCACCAATACGGCGCCAAGCTCAAATAATCGTGCTTGTCGTCGCTCGGAGGTTTAATGGATTTCGAGGCTACCGACAATGGCGTTTGTCTGAGCGCGATGTCTGCATCGCTTCGCAATTGACCGAGAGCTGGATCGCTGACCTCTCCAAGGGCAATTCCACTTCTGATTTGCTGCAGGGCCGCTCGCGGCCAGGAAAAAACTCGAGGTCCATTCACATCAGGCGGGGACTTGCGCTCCTGCGCCGCGCATGTGCCGAAGGCGCCAGCGAAGAGCAACATAGAATGTAGGACGGCAACGCTCTGTATGTTCATGCCACCCAAACGGGAAAGGCTCGCGCCAGTAAACGAAACATGATCAGATTTGATCGTAGCCCTCTGCGTCGGTTTTGCACAAAACATCAGCCCGCACGCTCGTCACTGTCATTCGTAATTTTTTCAGCGGACCGTTGGACAGGAATTGTACTGTGACCGTGAGTCCGTTCGGCAATTGTTGCGTGCTGTCCTTTAGATCGATCACGGCGGTCCATATCGCGGCAATCGGATTGGCGATGCCTTTGCCCGTGATATCAAAGGCAGCTCATGAATTGGCTTGAACATGGAAGGAAAGCGGCGCTCCGGGTCAATGTTGCCCGTCGGGGCGATTCCCAGGCTGCCGGCGAGGGACGCTGCGAGGTCGGAGAGAATGTCGGCGTGCAGATTTGTAGCCACAATGGTGTCCAGGCTCGCGGGCTTGCCCACCATGCGAGTGGTCATGGCGTCGACCAGCATCTTGTCGCAGGTGACACCCGGGAACTCAGTTGCCACCTCGGCCGCGATCTCGTCCCAGAGAACTATGCCCTGGCGCTGCGCGTTGGATTTCGTGATGACCGTCAGCAACTTTCGTGGCCGGTCTTGTGCGAGCTTGAAAGCCAAGCGCATGATGCGCGTTACGGCGCTGCGGGTGAAGATCGAAGTTTCCGTGGCGACCTCTTCTGGGAAACCGCGATGGGCGCGGCCACCATGGCCAGCATATTCGGCTTCGGTGTTTTCGCCGACGATGGCCCAATCGAGATCGCCAGGCTTACAGTCGCGCAGCGGCCATGACAGTCCTTGCAGGATACGCGTGGGCCGAAGATTGACATACTGGTCGAAGCCCTGGCATATCGCCAGGCGCAGGCCCCAAAGCGTGATGTGGTCCGGCACGGCGCGAGCGCCGACGGCACCAAAAGAAATTGCGTCGAACGGGCCAAGGAGTTTGAGGCCGTTTTGCGGCATCATCACACCGTGCTTTTTTGTGGTAGTCCGAGCTACCTTTAGCCGAAATCCGCCAGCCTTTTGTGTAAGCGTTTGCAAGACTTCAAGGCCGGCAGCGATCACTTCGCGGCCGATGCCCTCCGCAGGGATAGCTGCAATTGAATACTCGCGCATTTCCGCCCCTGAACCTGCCGCCTGTTAAAGAAGGCTCACGCTTTTTTTGTGTATACTATGCGGCGCAAAATTTGCGCCACGAAAAATCAAAAAATAGTGCAGGATGGCTTCGCCGCACTGTTAAGAGCTTGCAAATCGAGGGAAGATGGACGTCCTACCGACGGACCCAGCAGTCGCCCTACGCGCGCGAAGACGAATCGCGTGGCGGCTCCTTCCCTTTCTCTTCCTGCTCTATATCATCGCCTTCCTGGACCGGATGAATGTGGGCGCGGCGGCTCTGCAGATGCCCGGCGACTTGGGCTTCAACGACAGAGTGGTTGGCCTCGGAGCCGGGATGTTTTTCATCGGATACGTGGTGCTCGAAATCCCCGGCGCGTTGATTGCCGAACGCTGGAGCGCACGCCGTTGGATCGCCCGCATTATGATTTCCTGGGGAATGATAACCGCGCTGCTGGCGTTTATCCACACCGCGCGGGAGTTTTATTTGGTGCGTTTTCTTGTGGGTGCGGCGGAGGCGGGATTCTTCCCTGCCGTCATTGTGTATGTGTCTCACTGGTTTCGGTATCAGGATCGCGCGAAAGCGATCGCTGTTTTTTATGCCGCTAATCCACTTTCATACCTGATCGGCTCGCCGCTCGCGGGATTGTTGCTGGGCATTACCTGGCTTGGTTTAAGGGGTTGGCGATGGTTGTTCATTCTGGAAGGAATTCCGGCGGTTGTGTTCGGCGTGATTACGCTTTTTTATCTGACGGATTGGCCGCGAACGGCAAGTTGGCTCCGCCCGGATGAACGCGATTGGATCAACGATGAATTGGAGAGGGAAAAGCAGGCGAAGAAAAAGGTTCGTTCCTATACGATTTGGCAGGCACTTTCGCAGCGCGACGTGATTCTGCTTACATTGAGTTATTTCTGCGCGACGACAGGAGGCTACGGAATCGCGTTTTGGCTCCCGACGATTTTGAAGCGGCTTTCCGGGCAGAGCGATCTTCGCGTGAGTCTGTTGGCCGCGTTGCCCTATCTTGCCGGTTTCGTGACGCAACAGTGGAACAGTTGGCACTCCGACAAGAGCTATGAGCGCCGCTGGCATGCCGCTGTTCCGATTTTTCTTTGCGGCTTGATTTTGTTGCTGGCAGTTACTTTTGGTTCGAACATCATGCTCGCGGTCGTTTTGTTCACCTTGGTGGGAGCAAGCTACTTTGCATTCCACCCGTGTTTTTGGGCCGTCCCAACGGCTTTTCTCAGTGAGTCGGCGGCGGCGGCTTCGATCGGTTTGATTAATTCGCTGGGAAATCTCGGCGGGTTTGCCGGTCCGCTGATAATGGGTTACTTGGTGAACCGCACCCATAGTTTCACTGCTGGACTCTTGTACTTGGTTGGCAACCTTTGCCTCTCCGGCATTTTGATGCTTCTGGTCGGTGCGGGAGGGGGCTCATCGTGGCAGCAGAGAGGAGTTCCAGTAATCTAAAGGAAGGAGCGACCTGCGTCAGAAGGCCAGCCTGGCCGCGTCGGACAACCGCCAAGATTCTTATGGCAGATGCAGATCGGAGGCTCAATGAATTTCGGGTTCAGGGATAGGCTCGGTGCCTTCCAGAAAATCGAAATCGCATCCTTCGTGAGCTTGTTTGATGTGTTCCATAAAAAGCTTCCCGTAGCCACGTGGATATATGCCCTCGTTGGGGCGCCAAGCCGCGCGACGGCGTGCAAGCTCATCTTCGTTCACATGCATGTTGAGTTGGCGGGCAGGGACGTCGAGTTCGATGATATCGCCTTCCTTCAACAACGCGAGTGGCCCGCCAACGAAGGATTCAGGAGAGACGTGGAGGACACAGGCACCGTAACTCGTGCCGCTCATGCGCGCGTCGGAAATACGGACCATGTCGCGGACGCCAGTCTTTAGTATCTTTTGCGGAAGCTGGAGATTTCCCCACTCGGGCATTCCCGGGGCGCCTTTCGGGCCAGCATTGCGCAGAACCAGCACGCTATTCGCGTCGACATCGAGGGCGGGATCATCGAGGCGGGCATTTAGTTCGTCGAAGCTGTCAAAAACAATGGCTCGGCCGGTGTGCTTGAGGAGCCGCGGCTCAGCGGCGGACGCTTTGATGACTGCGCCGTTGGGGGCGAGATTTCCATAGAGAATGGCCAAGCCACCAGAGGTGAGCACCGGACTGTCAAGACTGCGGATTACATCCGAATTATAGATTTCGGCACTGGCGATATTTTCACGAAGAGTTTTTCCGGTGATGGTCAGGCAAGTTAAATCCAAGTGGGGTGACATCGCTTTAAGCAGAGCTGGTAGACCACCGGCGTAATAGAAATCTTCCATGAGGTATTTGCCGCTCGGACGAATATTCGCGAGCATGGGCGTCTTTTTTGAAAATTGGTCGAAGTGCTCGAGCGTGATTTTTATTCCCGCTCGCCCTGCCACGGCAAGCAGGTGAATCACAGAGTTCGTCGAGCCGCCGAGCCCAAACACTGCGGCGATCGCATTGTTGAAGGAAGCTTCGCGCAAAATGTCGCGTGGCTTCAAATCTTCCCAGACCATTTCCACTACGCGACGGCCTGAACGGTTTGCCATTTTTGGGTGATTGGCATCGACTGCGGGGATCGAGGTCGCGCCGGGAAGAGTGAAGCCCAACACCTCGGTCAAACTCGTCATGGTCGACGCGGTGCCCATGGTCATACAGGTTCCAGCAGAGCGCGCGATGCCGTCTTCGATCTCGGTCCATGCTCGCAGATCGATGTTGCCTGCGCGTCGTTCTGCCCAGTACTTGGAGACGTCAGAACCGCTGCCGAGAATCTGACCGTGCCAGTTGCCGCGAAGCATCGGTCCGGCGGGAACGTAGATTGCGGGGAGATTCATACTGATGGCGCCCATCATGAGTGCAGGCGTGGTTTTGTCGCAGCCGCCCATTAGGACGCAGCCATCGGCGGGGTAGGAGCGCAGGAGTTCCTCGGTCTCCATCGCCAGCAGGTTGCGATACATCATTGTGGTGGGCTTTTGAAAAGTTTCGCCGAGGGTAAACGCGGGCATTTCCACAGGGAAACCGCCGGCTTGCCAGACGCCGCGCTTCACGTCTTCGGCGCGCTCGCGAAGATGGCTATGGCAGGGGTTGATATCGCCCCAGGTGTTAATGATCGCGATTACGGGTTTTCCGGCATAATCCGCTTGGGTGCAGCCCATGGAGGCAGCGCGTGAGCGGTGTCCGAACGAACGGAGGTCGTCGGGCCCGTACCAGCGATAGCTTCTCAGCGACTTGGGATCTTTTTCCGACACAGAGTCCTTTCCGAAAACGTAAGGCTTGATTCACACAACCGTAGAACTTTGAAACCGGGCGGTCAACTCCGAATCGTTCTTGCTGAACCGGTGTATTGTAGGAGGCCGGAATTTGCGGTGTCAAATTCCAAGACTAAACAAGGGGTTTGCTTCTTGCGACGGCGATTCTGGAGAAGGTCCGCTTTGATTGTGGTGCATTCTCTTGCGCTGTTCGGACGACGACCATGAGAAACGACACGATTCTAGTGCTAGCGAGACCAGGCGAACCTCAGCTTGCGATGCTGAGCCAGTTGCCAGCGGAGGTAAAAACGATCGTCGGAGACGCTGCCGAATCATTTGGCCAAGAGGCCACCCACGCGAACGTGCTCTTCAACTGGTCGGGCTCCCTCGCATTGTTTAAGAAGGTGTTTGCAATTTGTCCGAATTTGCTTTGGGTGCATTCCCGTTCCGTGGGCTTGGAGAGAACGCTGTTTCCGGAGTTGATCGAGAGTGCCGTGCCACTGACCAATGGGGCGGGCGTGTTTAGCGGATCTCTGGGCGAGTTTACGCTCGGCGCGATCTTGTATTTCGCGAAAGATTTCCGGCGCATGGCTCGGAATCAGATGGCTGGCGTGTGGGAGGTCTTTGAAGTTTCGTGGGCGTCGGGTAAGACCGTTGGAATCATTGGTTATGGGGACATCGGGCGGGCGATCGCGGAGAGAGTGCGCGCCCTTGGAATGAATGTGCTCGCCGTGAAGCGGCATGCTTCATGTTCCCAGGATGTGGATCCGTTGGTTACCGAGACTTACGCGCCAGAGCGGCGGGTTGAAATGATTTCGCGCTGCGACTATGTCGTTGTAGCCGCACCCTTGACTTCGGAGACTCGTGGGATGATTGGCGAGGCAGAGTTTGCCGTGATGAAGCCCACGGCGGTGGTGATCAATGTTGGGCGCGGGCCGGTCATCAACGAGGTAGCGATGATCGGCGCCCTCTCCAACGGCCGGATTAGAGGCGCTGCCCTGGACGTGTTCGATCACGAGCCGTTGCCGACGGGTCATCCGTTCTACAAGCTAGAAAACGTTTTGCTTTCGCCGCATTGCGCGGACCATACGCCAGATTGGCTGGACAATGCTATGCAGTTTTTCATCGAGCAATACGAACGATTCCGGAAGGGTGAGCCGTTACGCAATATCGTGGATAAGCGCTTGGGGTACTAAGCATAACCGCAAAAATCGGCTTATTTTTCGGCAATCTGCGCTTCTAAGTCAGCGCATGGACTTCGCGCCAGATTGTTGGTTCTACTGGAATGCCTTTCTCAAGATCTTCTTTTCGCGTTTGCAACGTGTGCTCACCGGGATATCGCACTTGTTCACCGGACAGGGCTGCTTGTGATTGCAAGTGGTCGATGATCTGATCGGCGACACTCGTCGATGTATCCGACTGCTCCGAAGATTGCGCGTTAATGGCGATGAATATCTGTGAGAGCTTTGTCTCGCGTTCACTATCCGTCGGTATCTCAAACGTGGCGCAACCGCCCGATTGCATCGTTGCAACCATATCCAACATCAGCGCCAAACCCGAACCCTTCCAGTAGCCGATAGGTAGTGGACGTTTGGATGCCTCAATGGCAGCGGGATCTTGTGTGAGGTGTCCAGCCGCATCGAAGCCTCCAGCGACAGGCAATTGTTCACCGCGCATTCGATAGGCAGCGACAGCGCCGTAAGAAAACTGCGACAGCGCCATGTCAAGAACTACGTGGCCTTTCGCTCTCGGCACGGCTATGATCAGCGCATTGTTGCCGACGCCAGGACTGCTTGCTCCCCACAGCGGTAGATTTGGCAGGGTGTTGGTCCAGCAAATTCCGATGACCCCGGCTTCGGCTGCTTGCCAGACCTAGCTGCTGCCGCGCATCCAATGGTTGCTATTTGCGAGAGCTACCCAGCCAATTCCCTTTTCCCGCGCGATCGCGATCGCTCTGTCTATGCAATGCTAGGCGTTCAGATTTCCAGGCCCGCTGTTTCCATCCCATCGCTCTAGCAAGCCAAAATTCGCGACCCAGGTCGGCTCTGCCTGCACTGCAATGATCCCTGTGCTTACCGAAAACTCCATCCAGCCGTTTTCAGCCCTATGTAACATTCCGATCTCCTGGTTAGCCTGCTTCAATTTCATCTTCTTGAAAATCACTGATTTCAAAGGTATTCGCACCGGATAGCATTTTCGGTAGGGACAGGAGTCCCCCTCTTAGTTGTGTTTAACTTGTAGCTAGCGGGCTGCGACTCCCGTGAATGTGTCGTTTCCCTCAATCGGAATTAACGACTGCGGTACTGCGTCGAAAAGAAGTTGACTCAGTACGTTCAGGGTTATGACGGAAACCGAATGTTGGGGGAAATCGACCAGAAAATTCGGTCCGATTTTGATCGTTTTCTGCTGTAGTGAAACCGCGTTCGGGGTCGCAAAGCTGTTGGCCGAGGTCATCGAATCCGCGTTGATAGTCTCCATGATGGCGCTGGAAGACAGCGGCGCCCCAACAATGTGCACTGAAGTGCACAGCGCTCTCTGCGGATCTGTATTGACGGCTTTGATGAAGATGTGCTTACCGTCAGCAGTGCGGCTCACCACTACATCCAAATAAGGCACGCCCTTGCCCTCCCTAGTTGTGTCGAATGTGGGGCTGCTCACGCGCGCGGTGATTCGTTGTGCGCCAAGGTGGCGATTGTAAAGTTCATTAACGAGGTACGTGGGGGTGACGAATAAGTTGTCGCGGCTGGCCTGGACCATTCCTCCCGACCACCCGTTCACCATGTCGGACACCGCGCTCATGGCCACAATGTCGCTGCGCTCGAATACGTTCATAAGCCGCGCGGCATATAAGGCAGACTCCATCGAGTGTTGCCTTGGCAAGGGCGACGAGGTGTTCCATTCGTTGATGGCCAGTTTGATTGTGCGTCCGGGAACGAGATCACGAATGAGACCACCAACTTGCTTGTAGAAACGTTCGTAGAACAATGGGTGGGCCATGAGGTTTAACGGATCACCCATCATCTGCCTAACACCGTAATAATGATGGATCGCAAGATAGTCGATATGAGGGCCCGCAAGCCGCAGGACCGTGCGGTTCCAGTCCATGTTGTTGTCGCCAACAGCGATTAGCTGGATGGACGGGTCGACGCCGGACATGGCTGCGGCGTAGCGTTCGAAGTTCTGTGCATAGGTATTGGCATCGCTATGCCCACGAACCCAGTCTCCCCAGATTTCGTTCCCAACTTCCCAATACTTCACCTTGAACGCATTGGAGTTGCCGTTCGCCGCGCGCATGGCGCCTTGACGGGAAGATGCCGGACCGTTCGCATACTCAACCCACGCCGCCGCCTCAGTAGGCGTTGCGCCGCGGCCCTCGACATTCACGGTAATCGACGGTTCAGCGCTGACATTTCGGCAGAGACGAACGAATTCATCAGTGCCAAAATCGCTGGGCTCCGGCTCGTTGCCCCAGGAAAGGTTCGTCCACGTGAGCCGCTGATCGCGCGGACCAATGCCCCACATCCAGTGATAATCCTGAGCAACGTTTCCGCCTGGCCAGCGAATGAAGGCAGGACGCAACGCTTTGATCTTCTGGAAGACATCGGAGCGCACGCCATCCACGGCATCACCCGGTAACATAGAAACCTGGTCGAGCCAGAGGCGGCCTTTTCCGCTGAACAGGATGACGATCTTTGCGAGCGCATCACTCTTTGAAGGAGTCAGAGTGAAATCGTATTTCTTCCAATCTCCGAAAACATCATTGATCTCCGCAGACGAGTAGGTTTCCCCGCCCGTCCTGTCCGCTTCCAACGCAACATGGACGCGAGCCTTGAATCCATCGGTCCTGATCCACAGATAACCATGGTAAGGGAGTCCCTGCCGAATGGAGATGCCCCCTTGGCGGATTCCACGGCGCTGGCCATCGTCTTCGGCAAGATCCACGCGCAGCGAATGTTCGGTTCGCTCAGTCATGAATTCGTGGCGCATAGAGTAATACACCGCATCGTCCCAGTGGAAATGCAGCCCTGGATCATCATTGCGGTCATCTGGTTCGCGTTCCCAATAGCGAGGCAGCCCTATCGCATTTGGTGCTTCGTCGAAACTTCGATCACGAATAAGTTCAGCGGTCAATCCGCGCTTCACGCCTTCAAACATAAATTCATCAAATTGGCCGTAGAGTACCGGGCTTATTTGACCCTCGACCCGATCCACATCGATTTCTACGGTTGCGACGGCTGGGCCTCGCTGATCTTGGGCTCCAAGCGGAGGCCGAGTGAGATAGAAACCGCAGAGAACTAAGCCGAATGATGACCACAGAGCCAAATTCATCGCGGGGTTCGCACTTTTTGTTCCAGCGAAATTCATGCAGATTAGCCAGCCGATCGAGTAAAGGCACTGTTCATTGATTTTGGCCGCACGGCGGCGATGATTATTGCTGAATCTAGTGCATTCGGAAAGAGGTATGACGTCACCCTAGAATTCCGGCGACGTATTGCCTAACCGTCGACCCCAACCCTATAATCTGCGACCAGAAGGTCTCGTTAGCCTTCTTCCCAACGGGTGAACTTTGTATCGAATCCTTGCTGCGCTGGTGCTTCTGTTCTTCGTAGTTCGTTCGTCCTGCTCGCAAGAAGTGGCGCAAGACATAAGCATCAAGGTGCACGCCGATCAACCGGATGGACCAATGATCCCCATCTGGAATTATTTCGGCTACGACGAGCCCAATTACACTTACTCGCCCAATGGCAAGAAATTACTCGGCGAGCTCGCCACCCTGAGCCCCGCACCGGTCTACGTTCGTGTCCACAATCTGCTAACGACCGGCGACGGGTCGGCCTCATTAAAATGGGGCTCCACGAATGTCTACACGGAAGACGCCGCGGGAAAGCCGGTCTATAGCTGGACCCTTCTGGATCGCATTTTCGATACCTTTCACGCCGCTGGAATCAAGCCACTGGTCGAAATCGGATTCATGCCCGAAGCGCTTTCCACTCACTCACAGCCTTACCGCCACACTTTTCCGCAAGGCTCAGTTTTTACCGGCTGGACTTACCCGCCGAAGGATTATCAGAAGTGGTCCGAAGTCGTCTTTCAATTTGTTCGGCATCTTCGCGAGCGCTATGGCGACGCGGAAGTAAAAACCTGGTTGTGGGAAGTGTGGAATGAACCGGACATCCCTTACTGGCAGGGCACTCCCGAGGAGTTCTTCAAGCTATACGACTATTCGGTCGATGCCGTACTGCGAGCGCTGCCTGATGCTCGCGTCGGCGGCCCGGATTCCACCGGCCCTGGTTCTCCGAAGGCTGCTGAATTCCTGCGCAATTTTCTCGATCATTGCGCGCACCAGCGAAACCAAGTGACCGGAAAGACCGGCTCGCAACTTGATTTCATCGCCTTTCATCCTAAGGGCTCACCAGCCTGGCAAGGCGATCACGTGGTGATGGGGATGGCGCGCCAGCTCGCATCCATCGAACAGGGTTTCAAAATCGTGAAGTCTTTTCCTGAGTGGCATGACACTCCAATCATCCTTGGAGAGTCCGACCCGGAGGGTTGCGCGGCGTGTTCAGCGCGCACCAATCCCCAGAATGGATACCGTAACGGCGCCTTGTATGCCGCCTACACAGCGGAGGCGATCAAAGCCAGCTACGCACTGGCGGCCCGCGAGCAAGTTCGTCTTGCCGGCTCCGTAACTTGGTCCTTCGAGTTCGAAGACCAGCCCTACTTCGAAGGATTTCGCGAACTGGCCACAAATGGATTGGACAAACCGGTGCTCAATGCCTTCCGGATGTTCGGGTTGCTGGGCAGCGAACGCGTAAAGGTTTCGAGCACCGGTGCGCTTCCAACCGAGCAGGTTGTAAGCTCAGGAGTGCGGCAACAGCCGGATATCAGCGCCATTGCTACCCGCAAGAATCAGGAAGTCGACATCATGATTTGGAATTATCACGACGAGGACGGTGACGCCCCCGCTGCGCCCATCGACCTAGCGATCACCGGCCTGCTCGAAGCCATGCACATTGCGCCCATGCACCTTGCGCTTGTCGAACATTTTCGGATTGACGCGCGTCACAGCAATGCCTTCACGGCTTGGAAACAAATGGGATCACCGCAATCTCCTTCCCCCGAGCAGTACGATCAGTTGCAGAGCGCCGGCCACTTGCAGCTCCTCACCTCGCCAGCCTGGGTTCCGATTGAGCACGGCGTAGCCCATTTGCAATTCACCTTGCCAAGGCAAGGCTTGACCCTCCTGCGCATTACCTGGTGATGGCACGCCTCGTCGCGAGATTCTTGTCAAGTGTTGACCACCGCTCAGGGTGAAAACGCTGGTGTCCGTTAACAATACGGTCGTCGGTTTGGCAGGACAAACTTCCAGAACGATTTGGATCCCAAGGTTTTCTACGAAACCATTCCGGTCACCAGATTGGATCTAGAAACCCGCCGCCACAACCCGCGAAAAAATCTTCTCCTAGCAAAATTTTAGCTTGCCACCCGCCGCGCTTTCATAGATGACGTGTGGCGGCGAATTGTTATTTCGCCCATGACTCCCCGCACTGCTAGCATTCTGCGATGCGTTATCCGGCCCAACTTCTCTCCATAAACTTATTGATAAGTCCTTTCAAATCAACAAATCTTTCTGGGCAAGTTTCTGGCACCAGTGACGCGTCGAAGACGCAGTCGGGGCTGAACGTGAATCACTTCCGACAACGTTGCGTGAAGGCACGGCCAGGACACACCTATTCCCCCGTATTATTCAAATCGCCAAATCGTTTTTGTTTTATTTGCTAGAAGTGGTGCGCCCGGAGAGACTCGAACTCCCGGCCTTCTGGTTCGTAGTAGATACGCAGTGGAAAACTCTGAGTGCTGCTTCTGGTGTCGCTTACAGCGGAACGCGCCATTTATCTCGCCCTTGAGTTGGACCGAAGTTGGACTGAAATGACTGGCATGCCTGATAGCAAGGTTGTGGACGCTCCGTTCGAGTGAAAAACGCGGTTTGAAGCGCAACAAGTCCTGTATGGGGAACGAAGCTCAGGATGGTTAAGCCGCTATTCGCGGGCACCGTTGCGCTAGTGATTGAAAGCAGATTACCTACGGCATCGTGGCGTACGTTGCAACATCAGCTGGAATTAGATCATCCGAATTTTTTAGGGGAGGTGCCGCCCGTAACGCATGTTACATGACCTCTTTGTATGTTCTTGATTTCAAATGCGTTCTTAATTTTGACGAGGCACAGGCTTCCGGACGCCAGCTTCCCGCTTTATTCTGGTCCGTTGAGAGCGCCAATGCTTACTCGTACCGCAAAGCAACAATCGGATCGACCTTCATCGCTCGCCTCGCCGGGATGTAGCTCGCGGCGAGGGCGACGAGCATCAGCAAAGCCGCCACTCCGGAGAATGTCAGCGGGTCGTGCGCACTCACGTCGTAGAGCAGGCTTGATAAGAAACGGGTCAGTAGGAGAGCTCCGCCAACACCGCTGCTGACGCCAAGCAGCGCTAACTTGAATCCTTGCCGGACAACGAGCTTGAGGATGTCTTGGCGATCCGCCCCCAGGGCAATCCGAACACCGAATTCATGAGTCCGCTGGCTCGAGGAATACGCAATCACGCCATAAACCCCGATTACGGCAAGCGACAGCGCAAGCAACGCAAAAAGTCCCAACAGCAACATTCTGAAACGCCGAGGCGCCACGGACTTCGCGATGACCTCGTCCATCGTCGTGGTGCCAGACAGAGGTTGATTTTTGTCAATGCTTTGGACGGCCTCTCGGACCGCTCCTGCAAGCAGCGGCGGTTTGGATTCGGATCGCAGCACGAACGCCATGGAGAAAGACGGCTGCTGGAGGTAGGGCACGAAGATTTCCGGAACCGGCTCCTTCTCGAGGGCATCTTCTCTTGCGTCGGCGACTACACCGACCACTTCCTTCCACGGGGCGGATGGCGCACCAAAGCTGATGTCTTGACCAATCGCGTCGTGCGCTCCGAACACGATTCGCGCGAGCGATTCGTTAACTATGACAACCTCTTGAGCACTCGCGG
The DNA here is from genome assembly GCA_003224525.1 of Acidobacteriota bacterium. Taxonomy (GTDB): domain Bacteria; phylum Acidobacteriota; class Terriglobia; order Acidiferrales; family UBA7541; genus Acidiferrum. Next base: position 44,775 of record QHZB01000197.1, read on the forward strand.
CGTCCCTGTCGCTGAAGGTGCGCCCCTTCACCAAGCGAATCCTCATCACGTGAAAATAATCCGGGCTGATCTCCGTGACCGAGATTGGCTGCGGCGGCCGGAAGTTTTCGGCGCCCTGGATATGCAGCATCATGGTGGCATTATGGGGCGGACCCAGCGGATACCGCTGCGTCAACGCTGCCTCTTTGACGCCGGGCAGGTTCCGGATGCGCTCGAGCGAGGCCTGGAAAAACGCCGAGTGCTGTTGGGAGTCAAAGGCCGCAGTCAAAGGCCTCTCAACCGTCGCGACCAGCAGACTATTCGGATCGAAACCGAGATCGACTTCGGTGAGGCGCAAAAAACTCCTGACCAAGAGGCCAGCGCCAACCAGCAGAATCAGCGATAAACCAATTTCGCCCACTGACATCATCCCGCGCAGGCGATACGTTCCAGCCCTCGCCCCCAAGCACAGCCCGCCCTCTTTAAGCATTTCATTCACATCCGTGCGCGAGGCAATCAAGGCAGGGACAAGACCAAACAAAAATGACGCGAGAGTGATAATGGCGGCGGAAAAACCAAAGATTCGCGGGTCAAGACGAACGCTGCCCGGAAGGGTCGCAGGAATCAGTTCCCTCAGAATTTTCGTTGCCCAAAGTCCCGTTATCGATCCGAGCACGCCTCCGATCGCAGCCAGCAGCAAACCCTCCGTGAGCAATTGCCGCATCAGCCGGAGACGCCCGGCCCCGAGCGCCGCCCGGACAGCTATCTCCCTGCTACGAACAACGCTACGCGAAAGCAGCAAATTGGCAACGTTGGCGCACGCGATCAATAGAACGAAGCCGACGGTCCCCAATAGGATCAAGAGAAGGGAACGCACATTCTGCACCAGCATGTCGTGCAGCGGGATCACTTCCACTGTTTCGTGTGCCCGGAACTGCGCGGCTTGCGGCGGGTATTCCTTGTCCATCTCCTGAGAGAGGAGTTGCAGGTCTACTTGCGCCTTGCTGATTGGAATCCCAGGTTTCAGACGTCCGATGGCCGCCAGCATCATCCACCGGGGAGAGTGCGGCGAGAAAATTTGCGCATCAAGCGCGAGCGGCGTCCACACATCCGCTTGCGGACGCAAGCTGGCCGGCATTACTCCGACCACGACGTAGCCGGCGCCGTCCAGACGAATCGTCTCGCCAATAATCCCTGGATCGGCGCCAAAGCGGTTGCGCCACAATGTCTCACTCAGAACTGCCATGTGCTCTTGGCCTTGCTTCCCCTCCTCAGGTAAAAATGCCCGGCCAGCAACCGGCTGAACTCCTAACATTGAAAAAAGCCCGGTCGTCACGTTCGTGACGGTTACACGCACCGGCTCACCGGCGCCGGTCAGGTTTGCACCGGAGGTCCCGCCGAAAGCGGCGATTTCCTCGAAAACGTGGTTGCGATCCTTCCACGCGGGGAAGTCCGCGCTGACCACCGTTGAGGGGCCAAACGCAAAATGCTCCGTGGCCCACACCAGTCTCGCAGGATCCTTAAACGGCAAAGGCCGCAGCAAGACCGCATCAACCACACTGAAAATCGCTGTGTTCGCGCCGATGGCAAGCGCCAAAGTAAGCACGGCGACAGCGGTGAAACCGGGACTCTTGACCAGCATCCGCAGGCCGAAGCGAACGTCCTGCCGGAAGTGATCCCACCAAAGCCAGCGACCGGTTTCGTAAAAGCGCTCCTGGGCTTGCGTCACGTTGCCGAAGGCGCGGCGCGCGGCGGCTCGCGCCTCCTCCTCACTCAAGCCCTGTTCCTGCAACCGCTCGATCTCAAGCTGCAGATGGGCCTCAATTTCGGCATTGAAGTCGTTCGCCGGCCGCTTGCGTCCGAACATAGCTCTAGCCATCTTTGGCCTCCGGTTCGAGAATCCTTCCGATGGCCGTCACGAGCCGCCTCCAGCGCGTGTTTTCTTTGACAAGCTGTTTTCGCCCAGCCTGGGTCAGAGTATAGAAGCGAGCTTTCCGGTTGTTCGCCGAAGTTCCCCAGTGAGCGGCAATCCACCCTTGCGCCTCCAGGCGCTGCAGCGCGGGATAGAGCGCGCCGTGTTCCACCAGCAGCGCTTCTTCCGATGTCTGCTGAATGGATCGCGCGATGCCCTGGCCGTGTTGCGGTCCAAAAACAAGCGTGCGAAGGATAAGCAGGTCCAGCGTGCCCTGCAGCAGTTCGAGCCGTTCTCTGGCTTCTTGGGCTGGGAAGGTCAGAATGGGATCAAACCAAGTGCAGCCTGTCTCTGGCGAAATAACAATTCGCCAGAGACACGCGCAACCGGTCACAATCGCTCGCTTCGTCCCGAGACCAAATCGAACGTCAAAACTGGGATAAGAAATGATCGAAAACTCGCATGGTGGCGTGGTGATTATCCTCCAGGAACCAGCCGTGCGAATTGCGGGGCAAAACAATCAATTGCTTGTTCGTCGATCCCAGCGATTCAAATAGGGTGTTGGCGAGATCCTCGCCAACGAGGAGATCCAGAGCGCCGTCAACGACCAGCGCCGGGACGGTAATATTGCCCCAAGGCAACGTTTGAGCCGGGCATACGTTAACGACTGGAGGAGAGAGAGGGCATATATTCACTTCCTCCACGACCGCGATCGAACTATCCGGCTGTAAGAACGGCGACGAAGAGAATATGGCCAATGCATCCGGCGAAATCGTTGATTTGCCCGTAAGGGGATCGGTCCCGAAAATGATTTCATCAATTTCGGATTGCGTGGGCGCTAATGCCTCGGGAAATTGGGAAAATAGTATCCTCGGCACGTCTCCGAATAGGTTTTGTGGTATGACAAAGCCACCCGGGGCTGTGGATAACAATCCCACGCCGGCAGCCAACTGATGTTGCGGATCAGAAGCGGCGAGTAAGCCGGTAATCAGCCCGCCCTGGCTCCAGCCAATGACAACCGGCACCCGCCCGGTGTTATTTCTGATGTAGCCGGCCACCGCCGCGGCGTCCCTCACCCTACCGAGGATATCGATTGGGAAATAGTCCGTGGGTATCGCTGGCGCCGGCAAGGAGCCGCCCATGCCACGAAGGTCGAGCGCATAAACGTCGTAACCAAGTACCGCGAGGGAATCCATCACACTGCGACCCGGAAAATCCCAGGTCTGGCTATTTACCCAGCTTCCGTGTATCAGCAACACAGGAACTTTGCTCGGCTGGGCTCCGGCTTTGTGGCTCACGTGGATCGAATAATTGTCGCTGGTGACATAAATATCGGGGAGATGAACGACGGACTGTTGTGCGCGGGCTGGCACGCTGTTTATCAGCATCATTGCCAGCACAAGGAATCTCAATAGACGGATCGGCAACCGCTTCATGGTGATCCTCCTCTTTTTTGCTCTTTAGCTAGCTAAGATCTTTAGCGGGAAGGGGAGCTCTTTCCTCCTGAAACAAAACTCCAACTGGAAAAGAATAACACTTCCCACCTACACCTCTTTCAGAAAAGTGATTCAAAAAGATTGATGCCGGTAATAATCGACAATCCGTCCGGAACCCTGTCTGTACTTGCCAGAGCCCCTTCAAGTCCATTTTGCGACGGTTTGATGTCAGCGAGGATCAGCGGCTTGCTGCCGCTCGATCTCCAGTGATTCCCAACCGCTTAAGTGAATCTCGGTGATGACCAGTCGCCGGGTGGAGTGCTCCTGCGGCTGATATATCCGCAGCACTACTCGCGACTGTGGAAGTTGCGACGCATCCACCGGATACTTGGCCAATCCAGAGAGATCTCGAAAGGGGAGGGCCCCTTCGAAACGCGTCAGGAATCAGGCGTATATTGCGCCGAATATGGTGAGTAGTTGGGCCAGCAACCTGCCTCTGGCGAAATAACAATTCGCCAGAGGCAGCTGAACCTCATATATGTAACGGGTTACACGACGTCTTTGTATGCTGTTCATTTCAAACGCGCTCTTACTGTAATTCTGGCGAACCACACCGCAGTTTCATCTTCCTGAAAGTCGGTGATTTCAAAGGCGTTCGCGCCGGATGACATTTTCAGTAGGGACAGGGGATGGTTTTTCTGTACCCACGCTTCGAAGTCCGTCCAAAGCTTTTCGGCAACCGACCGCGTCTCTTCGGCCTCACGCGCCGAGAGAGAGTCTTATAACAAACTTCGTTTGCATCCTGTATTCCCGTCCCGTCCTCGCCCTAGGCTCCCATCGTGTTCTCGTAAACCCAGTAAACCCCTACTTGACAAGTGTGTAAAAAGTGTGTATCCTATCTTATGTCCAGTCGAGAAGTCATACAGCGTTTGAAGCAGGACGGCTGGTATGAGGTTGCGCATGTTGGGAGCCACAAACAGTTCAAGCATCCGGTGAAGACGGGACGGGTCACTGTGCCACATCCTGTTCGAGATATACCAATTGGCACGCTGAGAAGCATCGAAAAGCAAGCAGGCATTAGGTTGAGGTGATTGATGGATTACATCGCTTATCTGCACAAGGATCGTAAATCGGATTTTGGCGTGAGCTTCCCAGATTTTCCTGGGTGCATTACGGCTGGTAGAACTTTGGAAGAAGCGCGGCGCAGAGCGGCAGAAGCCTTGAGCTTTCATATCGCTGGTATGATCGAGGATGGCGAGAAGATTCCCAATCCATCAACGGTTGATGACGTGGCAGGTGATCCTGCCCTTAAGGGCGCCGTGGCGTTTCTTGTCCCCGCACATTCAGAACGGACAGTCCGCGTCAACATAACTGCTCCGGAGAGCCAGATTGAGAAGATTGACCGTTTGGCGCGGTCTGCTGGCTTAACGCGATCGGCTTTTCTCGTGCGGTCGGCCATCCAGTCTCGGCCAGCGAAAAAGAAGAAGCACAAGAACAAAGAAGCTTTCGCTTAACCCGGTATGATCAAAAAAACTGTCCTGGTCACTGCCCTGACCAAGAACTCATTGCTCAGCACACGTTGATGACAAATCAGGCCCGGGAGGTCGTTTGCCAGGGGAGATTCGCGGCATCCTTGATAAATAATATATGTGCTGGTCGTGAGCCCAGCGCCCGCTGTCCCGTCGACTTTTATGCCAGTCTCTGGCGAATTGTTATTTCGCCCATAATTCCTCAGGATTCCCCGTCCTGCTACGCATTCTGCGATGCCAATCTAGTCGTTCTGTTCATCCACTTGATCGCCACCTTGGCCCGGTTGCTCGGGCCTGGCGGCGTCCCAAAAACCTTGACACGGCCGGCGTGGTTAGAGATGGCCAGTAAAGTCAGATTACCGGAGAAGTTCCTTTGGCGGATGAGGAAGGAACTACATGAGAAAAAAGAAAACTTGCTGATTGACCTAGCGATAAATGACCTGATTCACCGTCCGCAAGTGATCGGCAAGCTTGGCTCTCTTTCCTACTCAGGCGGCCACGCGGAATGAAATCCGCACGCGGGCTGGAAAATCTACGGGGTGCCCGTCCCGTGTTGCTGGCTTGAAGTGGATTTGTTTTGCCGCCTGGACTGCTGCTTGATCAAGACCGTGGCCCAGGCCGCTCACCACACTGTTCACCTGAAGTTGGCCGGATGCGAGGAAGACCACATCTAGAATTACGTCGCCTTCGATTCGGAGAGTACGGCCTTCGTCCGAATAAACGGGGTGCGGCCTATCCAAAATGCTAACAGGAGTGTTCCCGCCTCCCTTGCCGAGCGCTTGTCTATTCGGCCCCTCAGCGACCGTGCCGCGCATGCCGTTGGCGCCGCCACTGCCGTTGCCATTGCCCGGGCCGCCGGGCAGAA
>QHZB01000343.1 GCA_003224525.1 Acidobacteriota bacterium
CACAATCCTATGGAACGCTGCGATTTACGTTGCGGCCCGCCTGCCGGTTGGTGCATTCAGCATTTCCCGTCCTGAGAATTTGGGAGGTCAATCAGCCGGAAGTGACGGGCGATGAAACCATCAACCTCGACAGCGGGCCAGATTTCCTGCTGCTGCTCCGAAATCCCTCAGGCATCTTTTTCCGCCGTATTCCCGAGGATGACCATCGTCTGCTCGCGGCGTTCACTGCCGGGAAATCCTTGGATGAAGCACTGGAAGTAAGCCTGGCCTCAAATCCACAGTTCGATCTGAGCGCCGCACTGCGCCGCTGCATTGAATTTGGCGTTCTCTCTCAACTGACCTTCTACCAAAGCACTCTTTAAGGAAGTCTCTCATGTCGTCCCTCTTGAAGCTTGCCGGTGCGCACGCCGCACTCGGGCGCCTGCTCGATAATTTTCGCTCTCTCGTCCTGTTCGCTACGCGCTTCTATGTCGGTTGGCAGTTCTGGAAGTCCGGCTGGCTCAAGGTGAGTTCCTGGAGTACGACACTGGATTTGTTCCGCACCGAATATCACGTGCCGCTGCTGCCGCCGCAGCTCGCCGCCGTGACGGGAGCGGGCGGGGAGCTTTTCTTCCCGGCGCTACTCTTTATCGGTTTGTTCAGTCGCATCGGCGCCTTGGGGGCCTTCTTCGTCAATGCCATGGCCGTCATTTCCTACCGCCAGGTTCTCCTGGCCGAGGGCTCAGAAGCAGCTCTCGGTCAGCATATCCTTTGGGGCTTCATGCTGCTAATGCTCGCCGTCTTCGGGCCGGGGAAAATCGCCCTCGACAGCTGGTTGGAATCGCGCTTGGCCGCGCGGTGCCGGCCGTTTGCCCCTGCCGTGGCGACCGCGGTGGGTGTACTCTGATCGAATCACGGCTGTCGAGCGGCTATGGCAGAACTTGAAGCCCTAAAGCTCTTGCGTGCCCTGGACGAGGGCGTCGCAGCAAAGACCGGCACTGCGTTCTTTGAGCATCTGGTTGGATCATTGGCTAAGGCCCTCGATGCGACGTGTGCCTTTGCATCGGAGATCAACCCGGAGACGTATAGGGCTCAGGTGCTTGCCTATTGGCACAATGGCGAGCTCGGCGAAGTTTTCGAATATGCCTTGTCGGGCACGCCTTGCGAGTGCGTGCTCGACAACCAGATAGTCGCCTTTCCGCGCAACATTCAGCAGATGTTTCCGCAGGATCGCGAGTGGTTTGCGAGTCTTGGCGCACAAAGCTTCCTCGCGATCCCGCTCTGCGACGAACACGGTAAGGTACGCGGGCACCTCGCCGTGCTCGACTCGCGCGAACGCGACTGGAATGAGGCCGACTTTGATGTTTTGCGTATCTTCTCCATGCGGGCCGGCGCCGAGCTCGGGAGGCGCGAGCATCAAAAGCGACTGGAGGCAATGAATCTGGCCCTGCAGAAGGCTAACGCGCAGCTGCGGCAAGAAATTACCCAGCGGCTTCAGGCCGAGGCCCAGCTGGCATCCACTAGCGCCCGCTCAGAGCACGTCGCCGAGTTGGTACGCGTCATCAACTCTGGGATCACCTCCAAAACGGGCACCGAATTCTTTAAGGAGTTGGTGCGCTCCCTGGCCGAGGCACTGAGCGCGCACATCGTTTTCGTGTCGCAGATCGATGCGGCCCGTTACGAGGCCGACGTGCTGGCAATATGGCTGGGCCACTCGTTCGGGGAGCCGCATCGCTTCAACTTGTCGGGGACGCCCTGCGAAAGCATTCTTGACGGTCAAATCGCTGCCTTTCCGCGCCGTGTTGCCGAACTGTTTCCGGGTGCGAAACCTACCCTCGAAAAGCTGGGCACTCAAAGTTTCCTTGCCATCCCGATAATGGACGAGGATACGACGGTGATCGGTCATATCGCAGTTCAGGATCAGCGGGAGCGCGACTGGGGAGACACCGAATTTGGCCTACTGAGGCTGTTTGCGAACCGGGCCGCAGCTGAATTGAAGAGGCGCGGTCACGAAAAGAGTCTTGAGGATGCCAACGCGCAGCTCCAGCGCGCGAACGCCGCCTTACGTCGTGAGGTCGCAATGCGTCTGGAGACGGAAAAACAGCTCGAGAAAGCCACCATAACCGCCGAGGCGGCTAATCAGGCCAAGAGTCACTTCCTGGCGCACATGAGCCACGAGCTTCGCACTCCGTTAAATGGCATCCTCGGCTATGCGCAGTTACTCAAACGCGACGACGCGTTGACCCAAGATCAACAGCATAGCGTGGCCGTCATTGAGCATTCCGGCGAGCACCTGCTCACACTGATCAACGACCTCCTCGATCTCGCCAAGATTGAAGCGGGACGCCTCGATCTTCAGACCGGTTCAATCGATCTGCCGCAGTTACTCAAGCAGGTGGTGGATCTAGTTGCAGTCCGCGCAGGCCAGGCGGGCATTGCGTTCACTTTCCACGTGGCACCCGAGCTCCCCTCGCAAGTACGGGGAGACGAACGGGCCGTGCGTCAGATACTGCTTAATCTTCTCGGCAACGCCGTTAAATTCACCAAGTCGGGCGGGGTCGAATTCCGCGTCCGAAGCACATGTGCATCGGGCGCAAGGTGCGAACTGCGCTTCGAGATTCGAGACACCGGCCGAGGCATTTCCGCGCCGGATCTGGAACGAATCTTCGAACCGTTTGAGCGCATCGACGGGTCAACGCGAGTCGAAGGCACGGGGCTTGGTCTTTCGATTACCGATCGGTTGGTACGGGCGATGGGTGGGCGGATCTTCGTATCCAGTGAAGTGGGCAAGGGCAGCATTTTTACTGTGACGCTGCCGTTTGAGGCGGAGGAGCACGATGACCCGCGCTACAGCGTGCAGCGCAGAGTCGCCAGTTACTCCGGGCCACGACGACGCATTTTGGTGGTGGATGACGATGGAGCGAATCGCCACCTCCTCGTACGGATACTGGGAGACGTCGGCTTTGAGTTGCAGGAATCCACCAACGTCGAAGATGCGTTGCTCAGTCTTCACGCCCGGAATACGCCCGACCTCATAGTCACGGACTTGGCGATGCCGGGACTCAGCGGGCTAGATCTCGCCCGCCGAGTGCGGACTGGCGATAGATCCCAATCGACGCCGATTATTGCGATTTCGGCCAGTGCATCTACTTACACCCGTGAAGAGGCGCTGGCAGCCGGCTGCGATGACTTTGTCGCCAAGCCGTTGCGCGCCGAAGAACTACTCGCTTCTGTCGGAAGACTACTGAAGCTTACTTGGCATACGGTCGAGATTCACGCGCCGAACGCGCTTGACGCCGGCCCGCCAACCGCCGGCATCGTGGTGGACGAAGCGCGCGCTGTGGAGCTCTATGATCTCGCCATGAAAGGGGACATCAAGGAACTGCTGGCACGCGCCGATAGCGCATCCGCGGGCGATCCGGCTGCGGCGCCGGTCTACCAGGAAGTGCAACGCCTTGCACGCCGCTTCGATTTTAAGGGCATCCGCCGGGTTCTGGACCTGGCCCGCGAGAAGAATTCATGAGTAGTGGCGCCGCGCAACATTCGATCTTGGTTGTAGACGACACCGCCGCCAATATCGGATTTCTCCTCGATACCCTATCGAAGGCGGGCTACCGAGTGCGAGTCGCGCCCGACGGCGAGAGTGCCTTGGAGCAACTACACTACTCGCCGCCTGATTTAGTGCTGCTCGACGTCATGATGCCGGGCATCGACGGCTTTGAGACCTGTCGGCGTCTGCGGCAGCTGCCAAACCTGCAAAAGATTCCAGTAATCTTCATGACCGCTCTGTCCGACGCTCAGGATAAGGTACGTGCCTTCGCGGCCGGCGCCGATGACTACGTCACGAAGCCGTTCCAATATGAAGAAGTATTGGCCCGCGTGCGAGTGCATCTCACGCGGCGTGAGCTCGAGTGCAAGCTCGCTCACCTGAACCGTGACTTGGAAGCGCGCGTAGCGGCGCGCACCGCTGAGCTCAAATCGGCGCTCGAGGAAGTTGAGGCGCTGAAAAGTCGATTGCAACAGGAAAACCGCTATCTCAAACAGGAAATCTCCGAGGCCGCGAATCTGGGAGAGATCATTGGATCGTCACCAGCTTTGCAGGCCGCCTTGCGCAAGGTCGCGGCTGTTGCGCCCACCGATTCAACTGTTCTGATTCACGGCGAAACGGGCACTGGCAAGGAGCTATTTGCGCGTGCGTTGCACGCGCAGAGCACGCGGCGTGACAGGCCCATGATTAAGCTCAATTGCAGTGCGATCTCCGCGGGATTGGTTGAAAGTGAACTCTTCGGCCATGTCAGAGGTGCATTCACCGGCGCGACCGAGAGGCGAATGGGGCGATTTGAGCTCGCCGATGGAGGCACACTTTTCCTCGATGAAGTCAGTGAGTTGCCCCTCGAGACCCAAGCCAAACTTCTACGCGTGCTCCAGGAGCAGGAATTTGAACCGGTCGGTAGTTCAAAAACCGTCAAAGTCGACGTGCGAGTGATCGCCGCGACCAATCGCGAGTTGCTGGCGGACGTTCATGCCGGCCGATTTCGCTCCGACCTGTACTATCGACTGAATGTCTTTCCGGTCGATCTTCCGTCATTACGTGATCGACCGGAGGACATTGAGTCGCTCGCCATTCATTTCATGCACCGCATGGCCCGCAAGCTCGGCAAGCCAATTGAAAGAATTTCTCCCGCTACCCTGAGCAAGCTCAATAACTACACTTGGCCGGGCAACATCCGCGACTTGCAAAACACGATTGAGCGTGCCGCTGTGCTGAGTAGCGGATCGGAGCTGTCGGTCGAGTGGGACTGGGCCCCCCCCGCTTCGGTGGCGGGGACAAACGGCAGCGGTGGCGCGAGCCTCCCACAACCGCGTGTATCGGCGCCTATTGGGCAACCTGCAGCGCAAAGCCTTGAAGCGATCGAGCGCGAACACATCATCGCGATGCTGAAAAAGACACGAGGCGTCGTCGAGGGCCCGAACGGCGCCGCCCAGCTTCTCGACATGAATCCGAGTACCGTTCGGTTTCGGATGAAAAAGCTCGGAATCTCGAAGATCGATTACCTAACAGATACAAGCACGCGTCCCAGCACAAGCCCCTAAGAGCGAACAAATCGCGTTGACTCTCGGAGATCCTGCCGATGATATCCGGCTTCGAGATTCGCAACGAAATAGGCGGCGCAGAGCCCTGCCGTCTGTTTCGCGCGCTGCGGGAGCGCGACGGCGCGGCCGTCTTGCTCAAGACCTGTGATCCAGGCAATGACTTCGGACGCACTGCCCTCGGACGCGAATTTGAGATTTTACGGACGTTGACCGGGGCCAGAGTCCTACACGCCGTCGACCTGCTGGATCAGCACCACCGCCCAGTCCTCGTTTTGCAGGATCCAGGGGGGTATCCCCTGCTAGCGGCGCTTCCCACGCGAGAGCTTCCGATCGCGGCGTCTCTGCAAATCGCAGCCGCGGTAGCACAGATTCTCGCGGAACTGGACGAACGCGGAGTCGTTCACAACGATCTGGGACCGCATAGCATCTGGGTGGACGAAAGCCGCTCCGACGCTTGGTTGTTGCACTTTGCGCGGGCGACGTGCCCAGCGGTTTCTCCTTGTGCCGCACGCCGTCACCCAGACAGCACGCTCGCGTACGGCTCTCCTGAGCAAACGGGCCGTACAAATCGCCGACCGGACTACCGAACGGACTTCTACTCCCTCGGCGTTGTCCTCTATCGTCTGCTTACCGGTGCGCTGCCCTTCTCAAGCGACAACCCCATCGAGCTCGTGCACGCCCAAGTGGCCACCCAGGCCCTCTCGCCGGGGGCGTTGAATGCGGCAATACCGGAGGCGTTGTCGAGCTTGGTGCTCAAGCTACTCGCGAAGGATCCTGAGGAGCGCTACCGCAGTGCCACAGGAATTTCTCGAGACCTCGACCACTGCCGCCGCGAATATCGGGAGACGGGAACGATCGCTCCTTTCCGACTCGGATCGGGCGACTTATCCACCCGGCTGCAGATCAGCTCGCGTCTCTACGGTCGCGACGCCGAGATCGCGAAGCTCCTGGCTACCTATGAGGAAGTTCGCGGTGGAACCACCGAGCGAGCGCTGGTTCTCGTACATGGGTACTCCGGGATCGGTAAGACCTCGCTGATAAGCGAACTGCAATCGCCACTGATCCGCGACCACGGATACTTCATTTCCGGCAAGTACGACCAATTGCGAGGCAACGTTCCTTACTCGTCACTCATTCAAGCCTTCCAGAGTCTTGTACAGCAGCTGCTAACCGAGAGCGAAGACCGCTTGACCGACTGCCGCAACCGGATCCTGCGTGCGCTTGGAGGCAATGGCAAGGTCATCGTTGACATCATTCCGCAGATTGAACATGTAATCGGAGCACAGGCGGAACTCCCGACTTTGGGTCCGGCGGAAAATCAAAATCGCTTTAACCGCGCGTTCCTCGCCTTCAGCTCAGTGTTCGGCAGTGCGGGACACCCCCTGGTGCTCTTCATCGACGATCTGCAGTGGGCCGATATTCCGACGCTCAGTCTTTTGCGACTGATGCTTCTCAATCCCGACAATCGCTTCTTGCTCATCATTGGTGCGTACCGGGACAACGAAGTCGACACTGCCCATCCTCTCGCGAAAATCTTGGGTGACCTTCGCGACAAGGTACCCACTTACGATCTAGCTCTATCGGCACTCGCCTTTGTGGACGTACAGCGCTGGCTAGCCGATACGCTGGGCGCTCCGGAACGCACAGTTCACCCCCTCGCGACAGCTATTCAGGAAAAGACCGAGGGGAATCCATTCTTCATGACCATGTTTCTCAAAGCGCTTCATGAGGAGAAGCTTCTTGGGTTCGATCATACGACCCACCAGTGGACATGGGGATTGCAAGCCATTGCCGATCTTGCGATGACCGACAACGTAGTCGATCTCATGCTTCGGCGGATCCGCGATTGGGCGCCCACCGTTCAGGCGGCCGTTTCGCTCGCCGCGAGCCTTGGTAATCGCTTCGATTTGCAGACTCTTGAGTTGATCAATGATCGCTCAGACGCCGACTGCCGCGCAGCACTCCGATCCGTTGCAACGCAGGGACTACTGGTGCCGCTGCCGGATACCTCCAGCCCAGAGGGAGAGAGGCGAAATCCAAAGTACAAATTCCTGCACGACCGCGTTCAGCAGGCCGCCTATTCCCTCATTCCGGAAGCCAATCGGGCGGCGCTGCATTTGCGCATCGGCCGGCTTCTCTTACGGACTTTAAGCCCGTCAGACCTGGAGCACAGCCTTTTCGCAGTCGTTACGCATTTCGTACTCGGCGCCCCGCTCTTGCAGGGTGATGCCGAACGGATACGCTTTGCCGAGCTGACCTTAACCGCGGCTCGCAAGGCGAAGGCCTCTTCGGCATACCAACCGGCGCTGAGTTACGTTACCGCCGGTATGGAACGTTTGCCCCCGGATGCGTGGCGGGACCACTATGACCTGGCATTCGCCTATCGATTGGAAAAGGGGGAGCTCGAATATCTTTCAGCTGACTGGGACGCCGCCATCGCCACATTCGACGACGCGCTCGCACACGCGAGGGCCTTGCTCGATCGCTGCCGCGTCAACCAGTTCAAAGTGATGTTATATCGTGCCAAGAACGAACTGCGCACCTCACTCGATATCGGACTCAAGGCGCTGGCGGAACTCGGTATCGCAATGAACGAGCCTGACGAGGCCGAGATCGAGCGTTCGTTGCGGCGTTTCTACTCGCTAACTGCGGTGGACGATGAGCTACTGCTAAACCTGCCGGAGCTGCAGGATCCTCTCAAGCTTGCCGCAATGCTGCTGATGCGGGAGGCGATGAATGCGGCGTTCTTCGTTGGGTCCAGCCTGCTCTTTACCATCAGTATGAAGATGGTGGAGATCACTATCGAGTCTGGTAACAGTCCGCACGCAGCCGTCGCCTATGTCTATCAAGCGGCTTTCATGTTGACGGGTCGCAAGCGGGACCTTCCGGGCGCGCATCGTTTTGGCCATCTGGCCTGGCGTCTCAATGAGGAGCGTTACCATGTTAAGCCCTACGAGGCCATTATCCTCGACTGCTTAGGCGGGTTCATCTCGCACCACACCCAGGATATTCCCACTGCGCAGGCACAATTGGAACGCGGCTATTACGTTGCACTCGAAAACGGCATGTACACATGGGTGGGCTACTGCGCCATTAACGCCCTGTACCTGAGCTTTTGGGGCCCCTATTCCCTTGAAGAGATTCGAAACCGGATCGAGGCGAATCTGCCATGGTTAAAGCGCTTCGACCCGAACATGGCAAGTTACTTCTGCATGTTCAGATCCGCGATAGGCCAATTGCTGGAGACGGCGATCGACCGGTGCGACCGGGCGCGCACGGCCTGGCCTGAAGCAGAACAGGTCATGGAGGGGTTTCGCCGAAACGAGGATCAGATCGGACTGCTGGTTCACTCGACGAGTCAACTTTCGCTCGCTAACTGGTTCGGAGAGAGCGAGGCCGCCGCCGCCCAGGCGGCAGCGGCTGAGACCTATGCGCTGGCCGGCACCGGGATGTTTCTGGAAACGGCCTTTCATTTTCACGCGTCCCTTGCATACGCGGGAGCCGCAACTGACGCGGACCGCGCGACCCGCGAACGCTACATTGGGAAGATACGAAGTTGTCTCACGTGCTTTGAAGCGTGGGCCCGGCACGCTCCGACCACTTATGGGCATATGCAGCTCTTGATCGCTGCCGAACTTGCCCGCCTCGATTGCAACATCGCCGAGGCCATGGATCTCTACGACCGCGCAATTACAGAGGCGGACGCGCATCGCTTCCTGCAAAACGGCGCCTTCGCCAGCGAACTCGCGGCGCGCTTCTATTTCGGCCTCAAGCGACCCGACTTTGCCTTCCTCTACCTTCGCAAAGCGCATGCGAAGTACGTGCATTGGGGCGCGCACGGCAAGGCGGCAGATCTCGTGCGCCAGTACCCGGGACTCCTGGCTTCCCCGAGCTCGAATGAGGCCGACGGGACCCATCGAGATCTCGACATCTCCGCGGTGATCAGGGCATCGCAGGCTATCTCCGAAGAGCTGCACCTGGCGAAACTCTTAAAGAGGCTGCTAACAATCGCCATCCAACACGCCGGTGCTCAACGAGGATATCTTTTGCTTGAGCAGGACGGTGTCCTTCGCATCGAGGCGCAGGGTCGGATTGGCGCGCCGGAAGTGGCTGTACTCATCGGAACACCCGTCGCGACCAGCGATGCTTTGTCTCTGGCAGTTGTCAACTACGTCCGCCGAACGCTCGAACCGCTTCTCATTTCAAACGCGGCCGACGATCCGCGCTTCGCCGCAGATGCCTGCATTGCACGCTCGCGTCCCAAGTCCCTCCTGTGCATGCCGATCCTGCACAGGCGCAAGTTCACGGGTTTGCTTTATTTGCAGAACGATCTGACAGCGGACGCCTTCCCTCTTGCTTGCATCGAGGTCTTGAAAGTGTTGCTCGCGCAGGCGGCGATTTCCTTGGAGACCGCTCGCATTTACGAAGATATGCAGCAAGAGGTCCGTGAGCGTCAGCGCGCGGAGCTCTCCCTGCAGCAATCATATGACAGTCTTGAGGATCGCGTCAGTGAGCGCACGCAGGCGCTCACCGCCGCCAATTCCCGACTGCAGCGGGAGGTCAGCGAGCGAGTGCAGGCCGAGCAGGCGCTCGAGCATCGCCTTGCAATGGAAGATGCCATTGCGGTCACTTCCACGCGGTTCATCAACCTGCGGCCCGAGGATTTTGACTCCGCTATCACCAAGGCACTGCAGACGATCGCCGGATTCGTGGGAGCGGATTGCAGTTATCTTGCAATCTACCAGAGCGGTGGCCCGCCATTGATGTATATGCAGGAGCCGGATACGGAGAAGCCCGGTTCGCCGGCGCGAGCATGGCTGGGTGTCACGGGTTTCGACGGTGCGTGGGTGTCTAAGTGCTTACGCGATGAGGGGCTCGTCGTAGTGCCGAAGCTCGGCGAGCTTCCTTTGGAGGCGGGCGAATTTCGTGACCAACTCGAGTGCGTCGGCGTGCATTCGTCAATCTACCTCTCCGTCGCCGACGGCACGGAACCGTTGGGCTTTCTCGGATTCGAGAGGCTCCGCGAGGAGCGTGGTTGGGCCGCAGAGGACGTCAAGGTACTACGCATGTTTGGTCATATCGTGGCCAATGCATTGGCGCGCCAACGCAGCGAGCAATTGCTGCAGCATGCGAAGGAAGCCGCGGAGGCGGCCAATCAGGCCAAGAGCGGGTTTCTTGCGAATATGAGTCATGAATTGCGCACCCCGCTTAACGCCATTCTCGGCTATGCCCAGGTTCTGCAACGGGATACTCACCTTACTGCGGATCAGCGGCGTCAGATCGCGGTCGTCGAAAGCAGTGGGGAACACCTACTTGCGCTGATCAACGATGTTCTGGATCTGGCCAAGATCGAGTCTGGAAGGCACGAAGTCCTCCTCGCCGAGTTCCGTTTGCCGCAGTTCCTGGTTGACGTGGCTAGCCTCGCGCGCGTGCGTGCGGAGCAGGCCGGCCTCACATTCCAATACCAGGCGCTATCGGCGATTCCGGATGTAGTCCTGGGTGACGCCCGCAAGCTCCGCCAAGTCGCGTTGAATCTACTCGGCAATGCGGTGAAATTCACCGCTATGGGGGGTGTCGTCTTGCGAGCTCAATGGGAACTGCTGACGGGCAACGCAACCCGGTTGCGCCTCGAGGTCGAAGACACAGGCATCGGAATCGAACCTGACAAACTTGAGGAGATCTTCCTTCCCTTCCGGCAGCTCAACAATCGCGGTCGCGTTCTCGAGGGAACCGGCCTGGGTCTGGCGATTAGCCGCCGGCTAGCGCGCCTTATGGGAGGGGAAATCACGGTTCAAAGCACTCCCGGTCGCGGAAGCCTGTTTTGCTTCACGGTCGAGCTCTCGGCTGTGTGCGGTTCCCGATCGCAGGTCAACGATGTTCCACGACCGCCGGTCACACTAAACGGCCGCGGCAAGAAGATTCTCGTGGTTGACGATAAGGATGAGAATCGTGCCGTTCTCACCGCGCTCCTACGTCCCTTGGGATTTGACGTAACAGAGGCGACGAACGGACGCGATGCCTTGCAAGTTGCCACCGCCAGGCCTCCCGATCTCGTCCTGATGGATCTCGTCATGCCGGATATCGACGGCCTTGAGGCCACCCGCCTGATACGTGAGATCCCGGGACTCAAAGACGTCGTGATTATCGCTGTTACCGCACGTGTGTTCGAAACGGACCGCCAGGCAAGTCTCGCCGCGGGTTGCAATGAAGTGATTCCGAAACCCGTAAACGCGGTCCAGCTGATTTACAGCATCGGGACTCACCTTGGCCTTGCCACCGAAGATCCCGGCACATCCGAAGCTCCCAGCGATGCCGGCGCCGATGCCCTGCCCGCGGAGGCGGCACAGGCTTTGTACGAATCCGCGTTACTGGGCGACGTCGTTGAGCTGATGAGGCTGCTGGATGATATCGAAACCGCTCAGCCGCATCTGCGTGCCCTCATCTGCGGATTGCGCACTGTTGCCAGGGAGTACGATATGAAACGCGTCCGCGGGCTGGTGCAACCGCATCTGCGCATCAACTAGGCACTGTCACTTCCTGGCGGTGTTCGAAAAGCGATCAGCCATAGCGCATTAAGCCTCAGCGGGTTACTTGTGCCCGCAGCGTATTGCGGCGAATCCTCCGCAGCTCCGCGAATCTGCCTGCCGCTTCAAATCTCTGTTGCACCACGGCAGACGTTAAAACGTCTGTGAAATCCGTCACTTAGCGACTACCACGCGCCTTCCCACCTGCTTGGCACGGTGATTGCTCCTCAGAACGTGGCCGACCACTTGAGTGCGTCGCAACTCATAAACCGATTCTTAGGAGCTAACGCAAATGAGCAAACAGAGTTCCATGGTGCATCTGGCGATTTCGAGCGTGCTGGCCCTTTCCGGCGCAGCGCTGACCTCGACCGCCCTTGCAGCCGACGACGGTAAGGAGCAGTGCGCCGGAATTACCAAAGCCGGCAAGAACGACTGCGCGACAAGCACCAATGCCTG
>QHZB01000267.1 GCA_003224525.1 Acidobacteriota bacterium
GAGCCGGGCCAGCCTGTTCTCCCAGTTGCTGACCGAAAGCCTGTTGCTCTCCTTCATCGGTGCCGCTGTCGGGCTTCTCGGCGCTCAGTGGGGCGTCAATTTGCTCGTCGCTGCCATACCCGAATCCCAGTTACAGTCCATGCCTTATTTGCGTGACACCGGAATGAACCTCCCGGTGCTTCTCTTTCTTGGCGGCGTGACCGTGCTCACCGGAATTCTCTTCGGGCTGGCTCCCGGCCTGGACGCTTCGCGTACATCTCTGCACGATGTCTTGAAGGATGAATCGCGCGGTGGCACGAGCGCAGGTCACGCTCGCCTGCGCAACACCCTGGTCATTGCCGAAATCTCAATTTCTCTCGTTCTGCTGGTCGGCGCAGGCCTCTTACTCAAGAGAGCCCCCACGCCCTTCTGGGACAAGACCCGGGCTTCAACCTCCACAACGTTTTGACCTTTTCCGTTAACTTGCCGGACTCTTCCTATCCCAGCGACAAGACCCCTCCCTACTACAGCGCGGCCGCTGTGCGCTTCGATCACGAATTCACGCAGCGGCTCCGTTCTTTGCCGGGCGTCCTGGACGTGGGCCAAACCTCGGGAATTCCCGCCAGTGGCGGCAGCGGCACCATCCGATTTGTTGTCGAAGGCCGCCCCACGGCCACTGGACAGGAAGACGAATGCCAAATTATCACCGTTAGCACTGGCTATTTTTCTTCACTGAAGATCCCTCTTGCCGATGGCCGTTTCTTTAACGCAAGGGATGTCCAGGGCGCGCCTGACGTCGTTGTCGTCAGCCGAGCGTTCGCCAAGGCCTATTTTCCTGGGGAAAACCCCGTCGGCAAACGCATCCGATTCACTTACAGCGCGCAGAATCCTTTTCTCCAAATCGTCGGTGTGGCCGCGGATACCGCGTCCATCGATCTCGCCGCGCCACCGCCTCCCATCATCTACACACCTAACGACCAGGGGCCCTCCACGTACTGAGCTATATGGTGCGCACGGGTGGCGAGCCCGATGCGTTCGTCGGGGCCGCCCGCGCCGCCTTGCAGGAAATGGATCCTCAGCTCCCGTTGATCCAACCGCAATCCCTGGAACAAATTGCCAATCAATCTCCCTCGGTTTTCCTCCGCCGGTATCCTTCTTATCTGATTGGCAGTCTTGCGGCGCTGGCCTTGGCGCTCGCGGTTGTGGGTTTGTACGGGTTGATCTCACATATGGTGCTGCAGCGCACTCGGGAAATCGGCATCCGCGTGGCTCTCGGCGCGCAGCGCCGCGACATCCTGAGAATGGTTCTTCGCCAGGGCATCCGCGCCACTGTGGCTGGCGTCGCCATCGGCGTGGTCGCGGGCCTCGCGCTCACACGCCTCTTGAGGAGCTTGCTTTACGGCGTCACTCCGGGTGACTGGCTCACTTTCTTGAGCGTCGCTCTTCTCTTGCTGGTCGTCGCGCTGGCAGCTTGCTCCATCCCCGGTCGCCGCGCCACGCGTGTCGATCCCATCGTGGCCCTGCGTTACGAGTAGCTCATGGCTCTCAGAGAGCCACAACGAAGGATGAAAATGAGCCCATCGACCGATGCTTTGTTTTCAATGAGATAGGCGGCTGTTTTCGTAGGAGTGACGTAGCCACACTCCGGCTCTCGTGTAGCTTGGCTGAGAATAAATCCCTTGAGAAAGCGCTGACGAATCCGCAACAACGAGGAGCTACTCGTGGCCGCCGCCGAGTTCGCGCACGATGGCGCCGACGAACGACTTGGCGTCACCGAAAAGCATAAGTGTTTTATCAAGGTAGTAGAGCGGATTGTCGATTCCTGCAAAGCCTGCCGCCATGCTGCGCTTGATCACCATCACCGTGCGCGCCTTGTCCACATCGAGAATCGGCATGCCGTAGATCGGGCTTGCTGCGTCAGTTCGTGCTGCGGGATTAGTGACGTCATTCGCTCCGATCACTAGCGCCACATCGGTCTGCGGAAAATCTCCGTTGATTTCGTCCATATCCAACAGTTTGTCATACGGAATGTCCGCTTCCGCGAGCAAAACGTTCATGTGCCCCGGCATACGTCCTGCCACCGGATGGATTCCAAACTTCACATCCACGCCGCGCTTGGTCAACGCATCATAAAGTTCGCGCACTTTGTGTTGTGCCTGCGCCACGGCCATTCCATAGCCGGGCACAATGACCACCTTGTTCGCCGCCGCGAGGATCGCCGCGGCTTCCTCCGGCGTCGCGCTGCGCACGGGCCGCGCCTCCTGCTGGCCTGCGACCGCCGTCTGCTCCTGCCCAAAAGCGCCAAAGAGCACGTTCGAAAATGACCGGTTCATCGCTTTCGACATGTTCACGGAAAGAATGAGACCGGAAGCTCCGTCCAATGCGCCCGCAATGATCAGCAGTTTGCTGTCCAGGACAAATCCCATCGCCGCCGCGGAGAGCCCCGCGTAGGAATTCAAAAGCGAAATCACCGTGGGCATATCGGCGCCGCCGATGGGAATAATCATCATCACGCCGAACAAAAGAGGAATGCCGACAATCAAGGGGAAGAGTTGCGTTTTTTCCGGGTGCGCAACCAGCATACCCGCGACAACAATCGCGACACCCAGGAGTCCGAGGTTGACGATGTTCTGCCCCTTATAAGTGATGGGCCGCTGCGGCAAGATTTCCTGCAATTTTCCAGCGGCCATCAAGCTGCCCGTGAACGTCAGTGATCCGAGGATGACCTCCAGCGAGAGTACGCCCATCATGAAGCGCGGCACATCCGGCATGCGCAAATAAAATTCCGTCGTGCCGACCAAGGTCACGCACAGCGCGCCAAACGCGTGGCTCAGTGCCGTCCGCTGCGGCACCGCGGTCATCGCCACTTCGCCGAGCGGCACGCCCATGATCGTGCCCAACACCAGGCCGATAACGATCCATTTGTATTCCACGATGCCGTGGTGCAGCAATGTACCGGCAATCGCCAGCAGCATGCCCAGCTCGCCGGCAAAAACTCCGCGGCGCGCGGTCCTCGGAGAGCTCAGCCATTTGAGCGAAAGAATGAAGAGCGCGGTGGCAATCAGGTAGGTGATCTCGATGAGGTAGTCCGAACCGAGCACGTCGCTCATGGTTTTTTCGGCCCGCTCGCTTTGAACATCTTCAGCATCCGGTCGGTAATCAAGAATCCACCGACGATATTGCTCGTGGCCGCGACGATGGCGATCGTTCCCAGGATTTTCGCGAGCGTCGCCCTGTGTGCATGGTACTCGCCAGCCATAATGATGGCGCCCACAACGGCGATGGCGTCGAGCGCGTTGGTCAACGACATCAAGGGGGTATGCAGAAGAGGGGAAACGCGGCGGATGACTTCAAATCCGATAAATGCGGCCAGCATGAAAACGTAGAGGCTGGTAAGCAGATCTAGCTTCATGACTTCGCCACCTCCTTCGATTCAGCCGGTAGGGCCGGGAGCGAGAAAAATTCCCTGATACGCGGGTTGACTACTTCTTCGCCCCGGGTCAGCAGCGTTTCGCGGACAATTTCGTCGTCCAGGTTGAGCTGCAGCTTTCCATCTTTGACGAGGTGCAGCAGGAAAGCACTTACGTTTCGCGCGTACATCTGGCTGGCGTGATACGGCACCGTGCTTGCCAGATTGAACCAGCCGATGATCGTCACGCGGTGCTCCACGACGATCTCGCCCGGCCGTGTCAACTCGCAATTTCCTCCGCGCTCTCCGGCCAAATCGACGATCACCGACCCTGGCGCCATGCTCGCTACCATCTCTTTCGTCACCAAAATCGGAGTCTTCTTCCCTGGGATAACCGCCGCACTGATCACCACGTCGCTCTCTACCACTATTTTTCCCAGCAGTTCACGCTGGCGCCTGTAAA
>QHZB01000344.1 GCA_003224525.1 Acidobacteriota bacterium
AGTAATACCACGGGAACGCTAGGAATATTCCATAATCTTTGCAGGATAAGAATCTGAGGAACTTAGGCAGGATAAACCGCGTATCTCTAAACACGAGGGAGGTCTTGTGAGCAAACAAAGCGTAAAGAATCGGGACGTGATTAAGTCTCACTGCGGAGCCACTGCCTTCAGGGAGCTTGCACTTCTTGGAGTGTTTTGCGGTGTGACTGGCGTGACGGCCTTGATGCCAGCGGCTTCGGCAGGAGCGGGGATCGTGAGAGGGCAACAAGGTCAGAGCGGAGCGGGAGTCATGTTGAGCAAGCAGGCGACCGCCAAGGAAGTGGGGCTGCCAGTTTATCCCGGGGCCAAACCACACAAAGACGAGAAGGACGACTCCGGCGCGGTTCAGATGGGAATCTGGGGCAGCACTTTTGGATTCAAGTTGGCGGTGGTAAAGATGGAATCGAATGACGCGCCGGAGAAGATTGCGGAGTTCTACAAGAAAGCGCTGGCAAAATACGGCACCGTTTTGAATTGCTCGGATCCATCGCAAAAGGCGAGCGCCAAGGACAAGACCGGATCCTCAAACCGGCTTGAGTGCGGAGACGATAAGCCGGAAAAAGGCGGACTCTTGTTCAAAGCGGGGACGAAGGAGAAACAGCACATCTTAGGTATCCAACCCAATGGGCAGGGAACCATTTTCCAGTTGGTCTACGTGGAAGCGCGGGGCGACGATAAAGAGAAGAAGGCAGACTGATGCCCATTTTGAAAGGGTGCGGGTCCTAACTGCTAGCATGCGGACGATGGCATTGTAATTGAAAGAACGGCAAGCGATTGCTACGGTGATTTGAAAAACTTCAAGGGTTGTGAGAGATAGAAGGCAACCCTTCGTCTAGCGAGCTGGCATCACAGAGAGGGGGGTAGTTTGGGCGGGAGGTGGCCGACCGAGGGGCAAAGGGGCAAAGTAGTTGTTCGGCCTGGCCTTTCGTTCAGGTTATACTTGAATGTTCCAAAGCCGCCGGGAGTCCGGAGGAAACCCCGGGCTCTTATGGACGGGTGGCGCGGAACCCGAGACTCGAGAGAGAGGTGAAGTTTGCACCGTACTTCCTTCCTGGCGACCGCCAAGCGGTCGGCTCTATTTGTTATGACCGGGCTGTTTCTGCTGAGCGCCACCCGGTGCGATGCTCAAATCTTTCATAAGAAGAAGAAGGTCAATAAGTCGACCAGCGCGGAGAACACTGCGGAGCCCGACAAGATTCTGTATGACAAGGCGATGGATGACGTCAAGCACGGGCGGCATGAAGTCGGCCGTCTGAACCTACAGACGCTTATCAACACCTACCCGGACAGCGAGTATCTTGCCAAGGCCAAGCTGGCAATCGCCGATTCGTTTTACAAAGAAGGCGGAACGGCGAATCTGACACAGGCTGTCCAGGCGTACAAGGATTTCGACATCTTTTTCCCCATGTTGCCGGAAGCGGCATACGCGCAGTTACAGGTGGCGATGACGCACTACAAGCAGATGGAGAAACCGGACCGCGACCGCACGCACGCCCGAGCGGCTGAAGACGAGTTCCAAACGTTCCTGTCAAAATATCCGAACGATCCGCTGGCTCCGAAGGCGGAACAGCATTTGCGCGAAGTGCAAGAACTGCTGGCGGAAGGCGACTTCCGCATCGGTTACTACTACTACGTGAAGGAAGACAAGAAGGCCGCGGAATCCAGGCTTAGAGCGATCGTAAACCGGTACCCGCTCTACAGCAAGTCCGACCAAGCTCTTTGGATGCTCGGGAACATATGGCAATCCACGGAGAAAAAGGAGCTTGCGGCTCCGTATTACGCGCGGATCGTCCGCAATTATCCGCTGTCGCCTTTGGTTCCCAATGCGAAGAGCAGGCTGAAGACACTTGGAGCGCCGGTGCCGCAACCGGATCCCCAGGCCGTGGCGTGGATGACGGCGGAACAGAATGCGCCGCGGCCACATGAAATGCTCATCAAGAAACCGCTGACTCTGATCCGCACGGGCCCGGGGCAGGAGTTGCGGACGGCCGCCACAATCGGAAAGCCGACGATGACTCCGGAGTCGGAGAGCGAAGCGGGAATTGATGTTTTGACGGGGGGCGGGAAACCGCAAATCGGCGGCGGCGCGGGCACGGGAATCGTCGCGACCGTAAGGGTAGGAAGCAGCAACGCAACAACTGACGGCGCGGAGAATGTGGCTCCAACCACAGGGCAGAGCGAAGCAAATCCTCCGGCGCAACCGGATCCAAACGCACCAGCAGCGGCGGCGAGTCCCGCGGGTGGTACAACGGCAGCGGGAGCCGCCGATACGGCGCCGAAGACTGATGCAACGCCAACCGCCGCGGGTCAGGCTACCGATGCACCCAAGGCGGACGGCTCGACGAGGCAAGACGGAACTCAAAATGGAGTCAATGGGGACAGCAAGAAAGAATCGACAAGCAAGAAGAAAAAGGGCCTGCGAAAATTCCTCCCCTGGTGAAGTTTTGCAGCAGGGCGAAGATCAGGAGAAACATCACGGGGTGCGGCCGAATGGGGCCGCGCCCCGTGTGCTTTTTAGCTCCATTGGGCGGGCAGAGGCCAAAACGATAGTATTCATTTCCGACACACACCTGCCCTGTTGAGATTGACGCGCAATCTAGCGGGTGCTCCAATACAATTGATGTAGGTCATTCGGCATGGCCGCGCGCTGAGTGTGGCACACGCGGGTAACGTATGGTCGGAGGACTTTCGGTGGTCAAGATTCTGGTTGCGGACGACAACAGCAACATTCAGAAGATGGTAGGGCTCGCCCTGAAAGATCATGGCATCGACGTCGTTGCCGTTGGCAACGGCGAAGCGGCAGTGCGGAAGATCTCAGATATTCGCCCTGACCTAGTGCTCGCCGACGTATTCATGCCGGTCCGGAACGGGTATGAAGTTTGCCAGTACGTAAAGTCAGATCCCTCGCTAGCGCATATCCCGGTGATCCTGCTGGTTGGCGCGTTCGACCCACTCGATGAACAAGAGGCGCAGCGAGTCGGAGCAGATGGGGTGTTAAAGAAGCCCTTTGTTCCCCCGGATCCCTTAATTTCAATGGTCAAGTCCGCTTTGCTGCGCGCGGGAGCGGCTCACGGGAACGCCAGCGCCGCGAAGACTCCGGAGCCGGAGGCTTTAAAGGCCTCGGACCTCCTCCGGCCAAGTGGCTTAGCAGTGCCGACGCTGGCAGGCATCCCTGTGCCGACGGGCCCACCCGAACCGGTCATGGCAGAATTGGAACAGGAAAGTTTTGTGGATGAAGTGCCCGGGCGTCCGGAGCCTGTGCGGATAGATGGCGGTTCGCAAACGGTAGCCTTCGGAAGCCTCCTGGAAACACCCGCAGATGAGAAGGAAGAAGACGTCGATTTTCTGCCGCAGACGCTTCCAGAATTGGCGACAGAGCGCGATTGGCGCGATCCGGATCTTGAGGAGACGGACGAAGAAACGGAAGAAGAAAAACCGGCTGCGCCATGGCGGTCTGAGGCATCTGGGAGTTATGCCGATGCCGGATCCACCGGCGGAGCAAAGGATTGGCGTTCCGGTAGTTTCGAGCAAATTCTAGCAAGGAAAGCTAAGGGAGAGTCGTGGGAGCCGGCAGACGAAAAACCGGAACTCGTTGAGGCAGCCCCCGCAACAAGCAACTTTGTGACGGAAGCGCCCTCTATCCCAGCCAGCGTCCCGGAAACAACAGCGCTCGTGGGGCCGATTTCGACTGCGCCATTTGCGGCCGACGCGTGGGCGGCGGCGAGTCCGCCTGCCTTGCAGGAAAAGAGTTCGACGGAGACTGCCGCGGTAGTGGAAGAAGTAGCGCGCGTGAATAACCACGAAGAATCCTTCACCGAAGCGGTAGTTGCCAACGCACCTGAAGTAACGCCAGCCGACCCGGAAAAGAGGTCTCCTAAGGAGTCATGGTTTTCTGTTCCATCAAACCCATGGAATGCCGAGATGGAGAAGGCGAACCGGCTTGCTTCAGCGTGGGATGCTGCGGTGCCGGTGACCGCTCTTCCGGCGTCGAACAATGGAGCGGAAAAAGCCACTGAGGCTGTCAGCGAGCCGACTCAGAAAGTGATCGAGGAGGCTGACTTGCCAGCAGCCGCTGTTGAGGCCGTCCGCGAGGAGGCCGCGCAAGTTACCGAAGGCGCGACGCTTACGGCGGAGGAACAAGCCTCTAGTGAAAGCCTCAACGCACGACACGCAGCCGCGGAGGCGGCGGCGTCCAAAAGCAGCATGGACGACCTGGTGGCCAAGGTGCTCGCGAGGATGAGTCCGGAGGTTTTGCAGGCAGTTACGCGAGAAATCCTGAAACCCGTCGTGGAAGCAATGGTCAAAGAGGAAATGCAGTCGAAGAAGTCTTAGTTCCCTGCACTGTCAGATCTTCGTTAGAGCCCCGCGATCCATTTAAGAACCCTTTTAGCTTGTTGATTCATGCTGCGACAGTTTCCCTACGGCCCTCTTGCGGTTGTTTGCCTAAGAACCGCATTGAACCATCGACCAGTTACTCAGGAACACCAGGAATGATAGCGTTAGTTGCGCGGGCACAACGATGTCGCGACATATCGAACTTAGGGCAGTCGGAAGCAATCTTCTCGGGAGGATGGCTTGCCTCGCGGGCTTCCCATCGCTGTTCATCCCTGGCGCCGCCCGAGCGACCGTTCTACAGACTTCCGCTCAGACACCCAACGCTTTTCATTGGGTCCATCCGGCTTCGGATCCAAAGCTATGGAAAGAAATCCTGCAGAAGCTCAATGAAGAGCTCACCCCGGACCAGGCAACGCCAGAAAAAAGCGGAATCGATGTCTACGGATACAAGTACTTGCAGAAGGTTGGGGCTTTCGATCATTCGGCGTTGGTCATCTTGGACCATCGCCCCGCCAAAGAGGTGAGCAAGGATAACGAATGGAACGTGTATTATTCCGCGTTCAATCTCGATCTTACTACCGGGCGAAAATCGAGCATCGAACATGCTGAGCAGCTCTGGCACTGGAAATTCGTCAAGTTGGCCCGGTTTGACCCACTTCGGCTCCGGACGTGACATTTTCCTACATCCGCTGCACTGAGTGCGAACCAGATTCTATGTTTTCTTCCTTTTACTACGATGCGGGGAAGTCTGCGTGGCAGATGCGTCAGTGGCGCGGCACGTAACGGACGCTTCGGAAGCCGTTCGCCTGACTGAACAGGTCTGCAAGCCAAGCATGAAGAGTTTTCTGTGCCTTCTCCATGGGGACTCGTCTGTTACCGCGGGGCAAAATGAGATCCTCAAGACAGTGTTTCCTAAAGCGCCAGTCACGGCTCGCGGTCTAGGGGATTTCCGCTCGTTAAACCCTAGGATGACGATGTCGGAAGTAGTCCATAGGTGCGGCGTGCCAGATGAGCTCAGTGGTAGCGGCTCCTACACTTTTACCTATCATCTGCGTGACGGATCCTTTGTGCACATTACAGCAACGGGCACGGACGGTCGTATTCTTTACGCGAACCACCTAGATGCCAAGGGCTATGGCACTTCACTGTTCGCAGTGAAGTGATCCGTGCTCTATTTCCAGAGTTGATCGATTGATGAACGCCAGTGCGAATTGACGCCGCCGCTTTTTCCCTCGTATAGTCGAAGATTACTCCGAACGATTCGAACCGGCAGTAGAGGGCGGGCCAAGGCCGCGCCCCGACACGGAGAATGCGCACGGCATGGCTCGTGAGATAGCAAAGGCGTACGAACCGCAGCAGATCGAACCGCGTTGGGCAGACTTCTGGGTAAAGGAAGAGCTGTTCAAAGCGGATGCGAATGCGCCCGGGCCGGTGTTTTCGATCGTCATTCCGCCTCCGAACGTGACCGGATCGCTGCACATCGGGCACATGTTGGAGCACACGGAGATCGACATTCTCACCCGCTGGCACCGGATGCGAGGATACAACACCCTTTATCTGCCGGGGACGGACCATGCAGGCATCTCCACGCAGCGCGTGGTGGTGAAACACCTTATGGATCAGGGCATTGACTACCATAAGCTCGGACGAGAGGAGTTTGAAAAGCTGGTCTGGAAGTGGAAAGCAGAAGCAGGCAGCGAAATCACGCAGCAGATGAGGAGTATTGGGGAGAGCTGCGACTGGTCGAGGGAGAGATTTACGCTTTCACCGGAAATGTCGCACGTCGTGCGCGAAGTCTTTGTGCGGCTGTACGAAGAGGGATTGATTTACCGGGAAAAGCGACTGGTGAACTGGTGCCCAGTTTGTTTGACGGTACTCAGCGATCTGGAGGTGGCGCACGAAGAGCGGCAAGGATATTTGTGGCACATCAAGTATCCGGTGGTGGGGTCAGGGCAATTCCTAGTTGTGGCAACTACGAGGCCCGAGACCATGCTGGGTGACACAGCGGTTGCCGTGCATCCCGAGGACGAGCGGTACAAACACCTGGTTGGCAAGAAGGTGCTCTTGCCACTGATGAACCGGGAGATTCCGATCATCGCGGACGACATGGTGGACCGAGAGTTTGGCACGGGCGCGGTGAAAATTACACCGGCACACGATCCGAACGACTTTGAAATGGGACGGCGTCACAAACTGCTCGAGATCGACGTGATGACCGACGACGGGCACATGAATGCGAACGCGGGAGCTTACGCAGGGCTGGACCGCTTTGAGGCTCGGAAACGAGTTGTTGAGGATTTGAAGGCGCAGGGGCTGATCGAAAAGATCAGCGAGCACACGCATCCGATCGGGATTTGCGAGCGGAGCAAAACGATCGTGGAGCCGCGGATTTCGAAGCAATGGTTCTGCAGGATGAAGCCGATGGCGGAACCGGCGATTGCGGCGGTGGAACGCGGGGAGATCCAGATCGTTCCGGAGAACCGGCGCGAGGAATATTTCAACTGGATGCGGAACATCCGCGATTGGACACTCTCGCGGCAACTCTGGTGGGGGCACCGCATCCCCGCGTGGTACTGCAAGGAGAACAAGCACGTCACCGTGGCGCGAGAGGCGCCGACGAAGTGCGCGACGTGCGGGTCGACAAATATCGAGCAGGATTCCGACGTTCTGGACACGTGGTTCAGTTCGGGACTTTGGCCCTTCTCGACACTGGGGTGGCCGGAAAACACCGCGGATTTCAAGACTTACTATCCGACGACCCTGCTGATCACCGGATACGACATCCTGTTTTTCTGGGTGGCGCGTATGGTCATGATGGGAATTCACTTTACGGGCAAAGTTCCGTTCCGTGCCGTTTATCTGCACTCGCTGGTGCGCACGGGGAGCGGCGAGAAAATGTCCAAGTCCAAGGGGACGGGACTCGATCCAGTGGCGCTGAACCAGCAGTACGGAACAGATGCGATGCGGTTCTGCCTGGCGTCGATGGCTGCGCCGGGAACGGACATCGTGCTGTCCGAAGACAAACTGGCAAGCGCCCGGAATTTCGCGAACAAAATCTGGAATGCGGCGCGGTTCCTCTTCGTAAATCTGGACAAGTTTGAAGCGAGCGGGACGAAATTGGAAGAGCTGGCGGCGCCGGAGGTGCGTGCAAAGGCGCCGTATACGTATCGTGGCGAAATGGCACTGGTGGACGGGTGGCTGTTCAACCGCTTGGCCGTAACGGCGAGGGGAGTCAAGAGCGCGCTGGAGAGTTACCGCTTTCATGAGGCCGGCCATGATATCTACCAGTTTTTCTGGGGGGATTTCTGCGACTGGTACATCGAATGGATCAAGCCCGAGCTTCAAAATCCCGATCGTGAGCGGGCCGTAGTGGCCTGGCGGAATTTGTTTTCTGCGTTCGCTACGGCGTTGCGACTCCTGCATCCCTTCATGCCGTTCCTGACGGAGGAATTGTGGCACCAACTCCCTCAGAATGCCGGCGCGAAGTCGATTGCGTTGGACACGTATCCCCAGCCAGGCGAAGAACGCCTGCACCTCGAGTACCTAATGCAGTTCCAGCTCATTCAAGAAGTGGTTGTGGCGCTGCGAACTATTCGTTCAGACATGAAACTTGATCCAAAGAAGAGGGTGGCAGCGGAGTTGTTCGTTTGGGACGGACTGGCCCGTGATGCAATTAGGAGAAGCCAAGACGGGATTGTCCGGTTGGGGATACTCTCGCAACTCACAATTACCGAGAAGCCGATGGCGCAGGTTGGCGGCATGATGCGCTCAACGGCGCAGTTTGACGTGCGCATTGCGTATTCCGACAACGTGGATATGGCGGTGGAGAAAACGCGCTTGAAGAAAGAGATCGAGGGTATGCAGAGAGCCATCGAGTCGAAGGAAAGACAGCTCGGAGACGAGACGTTTCGGAGCCGCGCGCCGGAGAAAATCATTAAGGGGCTGGAAGCTACACTCGCCGAGCAACGCATCGAACTTCGCAAGTTGCAAGATCGTCTGTCGCAGCTCGAAAAAGATTCATAGTTCTTCGGGGTCTTATGGATTGGAATTCTCGCTACATTGCTGACCTTTTACGCCGCGCGCTGGAAGAGGATATCGGCACGGGAGACGCGACGACCGCGGCGGTGGTACCACCGCGCGCGGCGGCGCGTGCTCACATTCTCGCAAGGCAGACACTCGTTTGCGCGGGATTGCCGATAGCCGAAAAGGTCTTCCGCTCGCTGGATCCGGAGATCCGAGTGACCTGCCCGCACAACGATGGGTCGTTTGTCGAACCGGGCGCGGAAATCGTGCAGATTAACGGAAATGCCCGCGCAATCCTCGCCGGCGAGCGAACCACGCTGAATTGTCTGGCGCATCTTTGCGGAATTGCGACGCTGACGCGGCGTTTCGTGGAACAACTGGCAGGGACGAGAACGCGGATTCGGGATACCAGGAAAACGACACCTGGTTTGCGGGCACTGGAAAAATATGCGGTGAAGACGGGCGGCGGCTCCAACCACCGCTTCGGACTGTATGACGCGATACTTTTGAAAGAGAATCATATCGCGCTGGCCGGCGGAATCCAGGAAGCGATGGACAAGGCGCATACCTATGTTTCACCAAAGGCGCCACCACCGCGTGCGGCGAGCGCCTACGATGCGGCCGGCCTGGACCCGGAGGTCGTGGGCCCGGGACCGTTGCCGGTGCAGATCGAGGTTCGCGATCAGGATGAACTGCTTGAGGCCCTCGGGGCCGGAGCGGAGGCCGTGCTGCTCGACAACATGACACCGGAACGAGCGGCGGATTGCGTGAAGATCGCGCGCGGGATTCGCGCCGACTGCGTGATCGAGATCTCCGGAGGGATCACGCTTGAAAATGCGCGAGCTTACGCGGAGACCGGCGCCGACTTTCTCTCTTCCGGGATGCTCACACATTCGGCGCCTGGCGCGAACCTCAGTCTGCTTGTGGACAGCATCGAGGGAACGTAAGCTTAGGCGGCGCGAAGGGGCACGACGAGATCCCGATGGCTCAGGAATCCTTACCGGGCACAACCGACCGGCGGCTGGCAGGGTTGCTCACCTTGCTGGCGAAAAATGCCACCATCGTGATCAGCGGCGCGCGGATCGCTAAAGAGGTTGGCGTCTCGGGGTCCATGGTGTGGCAGTGGGTGGAACGGCTGCGCGAATTGGGCGTGAAAGTAAAGAGCCAACCAGGCGCCGGATACTTTCTGGAGCAAGTCCCCGATATCCTGACTCCGGATATGCTGAAGCCACGCCTGAAGGGCAGTCTTTTTGGAAAACGCATTTTTCATTTTTTCAAGACGGATTCGACGAATCGAGTAGCGCTGGAATTGGGACATGCCGGTGAGCCGGAAGGCGCGGTCGTCCTGGCAGAAGAGCAAACCGCGGGACGCGGCCGGGCGGGACGCGCGTGGGACTCCCAACGCGCGGCGGGCATTTACGTGACTTTGCTTCTTCGGCCAAAACTGGCGCCGGTACAGGCTCCGCTGCTGACCATGATGGCGGGACTGTCCGCGCACTCCGCGGTGCAGGCCCTGACAGGGTTGGATGTGGACCTGAAGTGGCCGAACGACTTGCTCATTCAGGGGAAAAAGGTAGGCGGCATCCTGACGGAGATGCACGCGGAGCCAAATCAAGTGCGGTTCGTGATTGTGGGAATCGGGCTGAACGTGAATCAAGAGAAGTTTCCCGGTGAGTTTGCCAACATAGCAACTTCCCTGCGCACGGAAACGGGCAAACCGCAATCGCGCACGGAGGTACTGGTCCGGTTGCTGCGCGAATTCGAGAGCGATTACAATCGTTTCCTGCAGGAAGGCGTGGCCAGCGTTGTGGCCCGCTTCGAATCGGTATCGAGTTATGCAAAAGGCAAGCGCGTGCGGGTAACAAACGGAACGGAAAGCTATGTCGGTACAACTGCGGGACTCGGGCCGGAGGGATTGCTGCAAGTGGAACGAGAAGACGGACGAGTCACGGCAGTGATTTCTGGTGACGTCGCGGAGGCACGCTAGATGCTGCTGACCATTGACGT
Source organism: Acidobacteriota bacterium (assembly GCA_003224525.1). Taxonomy (GTDB): domain Bacteria; phylum Acidobacteriota; class Terriglobia; order Acidiferrales; family UBA7541; genus Acidiferrum. Next base: position 10,405 of record QHZB01000344.1, read on the forward strand.
GGGAAACACCAACTCGGTGCTGGGCGTTTTTCGCGGCGACGAGCTGATCGCGAATTGGCGTTTGACGACAGCACGTGAGCAGACGATCGACGAATATGGCGTGCTGACGAGGAATTTGTTCACTCTGGCGGGATTAGATCGGGACGCGATCACAGGCGTGATCATCAGCTCGGTGGTGCCGCCGGTGAACCGGACATTAGCTGAAATGTCTCGCATCTATTTTGGGAGGAAGGCGCTGTTCGTGGAACTGGGCGTGAAAACCGGGATGGCCGTGCTGGTGGACACCCCGTCAGAGGTGGGCGCGGACCGGATCGTGAACGGCGTGGCGGCGTTTCATCACTACGGCGGGCCGTGCATCGTGGTGGATTTTGGGACCGCGATCACGTTCGACGCAATCTCCGCGAAGGGCGAATACCTCGGTGGGGTAATCGCGCCCGGACTTGGAATTTCGGCGGAGGCGTTGTTTGTGCGCGCCGCGCGGCTGCCGCGCGTGGAGATCAAGGACCCCGGAAAAGTAATCGGGACGAACACCGTCACGCACATGCAAGCAGGTTTGTATTACGGCGCCGTGGACATGGTGGACGGGATGATCGCGCGTATGAAGAAAGAACTTGGCGAAGATGTGAAGGTTGTCGCGACCGGCGGCCAGGCGAGGCTCGTCTCGAAAGGCTCGAAACATATCCAACATACCGATGAATTCCTTACACTGACAGGCTTACGATTGATTTGGGAGAAAAATCAACCGGCGGAACACGGCAAGAGCGCAGCAGCGGCTCCGGCAAAGAAGGCGCAGAGCTAAGCCTCCGGCAGCGGAGACGCAGACGGAATCTCGCCCAGAGACTGGATATCCGGGGGCCCCAACCAACGAAATGGACGGCTGGAACTACTTCAATTACTTTACGGAAATCGAAGAATACTTCTGGAAGAAACGCGGGGCGCATCTGCTGGTGTCGCCGCTGGACTGGGCGATCATGGAGGCGTGGCAGAAAGCCGGAGTGCCGCTGGAAGCCGCGCTGAAAGGGATCGACAAAGCGTTTGAGAGTTATCAGAGGTCTCGCCGGGGAGCGGGCAAGCCGTTGAAAAATCTGGCGTATTGCACGGACGCGGTGCTGGAGGCAGCAGAAGAACAGCAGGAGGCGGCTGCCGGGAGTGTGCCGAAAGTCGCGCGACCAAAGGCCAGCGAGGCGTTTTCGCGAGACGAATTGAAAACGTATTTTGGGAAGAATGTGGCGCATTTGAAACGTGCGGCAGAAAAGAGTTTGCAGCAACAGCCGGCGATCGCCGACCGGCTAACGGACATTGCGGAATTGCTGGAGTCAAGCAGCCAGCTCCTCGATGCGCCGGCGGCGTTGGACCTGGAAGACTTGGAGCGCCGGCTGACGATTCTGGATGAGAAGATACAGGCCCTGCTGACGAGTCATGCGCCGGAAGAGCTCATGCTCAAAATCCGGCGCGACCTGGATGGGCAACTGGCGATGTACAGGCGGAAGCTGAAAGCAGAGCAACTGGCCATGGTCGAGAAGCAATATATGCAGAAACGGCTGTTGGAAGAGTTTGGAATCCCGCGCCTGAGTCTTTTCTATTTGTCTTAGCGTGAGCCAGCAAACTGGCTCGCCATCCGGAAACAAGACAGAGCGGTTCGGGTTCCAATCTACAAGGGCGATTTTTCTTAACCCCGGACAAATATTATGGCTG
>QHZB01000345.1 GCA_003224525.1 Acidobacteriota bacterium
CGGCGTTTTTCCTCTACGGGATCGCGCTGGTATACGGCTCGAGCGGAACGACGATGCTGACCAGGATGGGCTCCGAGGAACTTCTCGATAGCCCGCTTTTCGAGCTTGGGCTGGCCATGATCCTGATCGGGCTGGGCTTCAAGGTGGCCGCGGCGCCGTTCCAGGTGTGGACGCCGGACGTGTATGAAGGCGCGCCAACGCCGGTCACTGCCCTCTTTTCCGCGGGACCGAAGGCCGCGGCCTTTGCCTTGCTGCTGCGCATCTTTGCGACGGTTCCCGCCGCCACGCACTTCTGGTTCTGGGCCTTCTGGGCGCTCGCGGCGCTTACGATGTTCGCCGGTAATCTGGGCGCGTTGGTGCAGACAAACGTCAAGCGGCTTCTGGCGTACAGCTCCATCGCGCATGCGGGCTATATTTTGGTGGCTTTTGCGGCGGTTACTTCCATGGCGCGTGGTGGATCGGAGGAAGCAGCGCCCGCCTATGCCGCGGTGCTTTTTTATTTACTCAGCTACGCGCTGGTAAAGCTGGGGGCCTTCACGATCGTTTCGCAACTGGGCGGCACGGGCGAAAAGCATCTCTCGCTGGACGACTACGCGGGACTCTCCCAGCGGCAGCCTTTCGTGGCGGCCGCGCTGAGCGTCTACCTGCTTTCGCTCCTTGGACTGCCGGTTACGGCGGGATTTTTCGGGAAGTTCTACATCTTCAAGGCGGCGGTGAATTCGCACCTGTTGTGGCTCGCGGTGCTGATGGCCATTAACAGCGTGATCGGCGCTTACTACTACCTGCGGGTCATCGTGGTGATGTATATGCGCGAGTCAAGCGCGGAAGCGAAGTCGGCTGCTCCCGTGGGATTTCCGCTTAGGGTGAATTTTGTCTTGGCCTTCACGGTGGCGGGCACGTTGTACTTCGGACTGTTTCCCAACCAGGTGCTGAACTTCATTCTCCAACCCACGCTTCTCGGGCACTGATATCGCAATCCAGAAATGAAAACGGCCCGGAGGCTTACGCCGCCGGGCCGCTTGGAAATCCTTTTTGCTAGCTTCAGATTTTTACGAAGATGATAACCAGCGTGAAAAGCGCGAGCGTCTCGACGAACACTAAACCGAGAATCATCGCCGCGCGGATTGCCGCTGCTGCTCCGGGATTGCGGGCCATGCCTTCGCAAGCCGCCGAAGCAATTCGGCCCTGCCCCAGAGCCCCGCCAAACGCTGCCAGAGCCATGCCGAAGCCCGCTGCAATTGCCATCAGGCCCCTTCCTCCACCTACCGCACGTGCTTCGTCCTGCGCGAACGCGGACGGCGCAATCAACATCACCGCCGCGAGCGCCACCAACACCATCGTCAACTTCTTCATCACTTCCTCCTTATGAATCGCCGCCAGGAGGTGGTTCCCGGACACCGTGCGGCCGGGCTCACACTGGAACGGCGCAACAGACTTGGCCCAGAAAAACGTGAGGAACTCGTCTAGTGTTCCTCCCCTGTGGCGATGCCCAGATACACGGACGGTAGCACCGTAAATATGTAGGTCTGAATGATAGCCACAAAAATGTGCAGGCCGATAAATAGAAGAGGAATAAGGGCGGGAAAAACTGCCAGCGCAATTCCGAGAATCGGTGTCTTGTTCCATCCCCAAAGTACGGGAGCCAGGAGGAGACTCAAAAAGATCGAGTACAAAAGATCGCTGGCAAAAATATTGGCCCACAGACGCACAGTCAGCGAGAGCACGCGGGCGCAGGTACTGATGATCTCGACGGGAAAAATCAGCGGGGAGAGCAGCGGGACAGGCCCGGCGAAATGTTTAAGGTAGGCAATATGGCCATGATGCCGAATTCCCTGCCAGTTAAAATATAGAAAGGTAAGTATCGCGCAAGCCAGAGGTACACTGACGTTTGCCGTCGGCGCCGCGAAAAGCGGGAAAACACTAAGAAGATTGGCCAACAGAACGAATACGGAAATCGAACCGACCCAGGGTACGTATTTCAAGCCCTCGTGCCCAACGTTTTCTTCCAGCAAATCCTTGATCCCGAATCCGAGCGGATTGGTAAGCAACAATTCCGCGACTTGTTGAAAGCCGCCGGGGCGCTCCACGGAAAGCCGCGACCGAAGCAATAGCGCCAGTATCGTGCCAACGATCAATACGAGGAAGCCCATCACAACGTGTTCCGGGATGGGCATCTCCGGGTTCTCGGGCTTGATGTGGAGCCACGAGAGCAACGCCTGGGCAAATTGCCCGAGGTAGTGATTCATGAAGTGCGTAAGTCCGGTAACGTGTTCAGTCATCTGCTAATCCGAAGGATGCAAGATTTCGTATACACTCGCTGCGATTGTAGCGGCTCCTAGAGCACACAAACCCACGACCATGCTTACCAGGGGAACTTTCAGATAAATAAAAATAACATAGACGGCAAGGGCTATCAACCCGTAGCGGAAGAGCATGCCGGAGTAGCTGGCCATCGGGACAACGGGTTTCTCCTTGCCGGCTTGCGCCGTGGAAACCGACACCAAAGCGTCCAGGCCCCGCCTGAGCCAGCGAAAATTCAGCCAAGCCAGCGCGGCGCCGATTCCCAGGCCTGCGCCCCACAAACGGTCGCTCAGCAGCGCGACCAATAAACCCGCGACTAAGCCAATCAGCAAGGTCAGCCAGGAGATGCGCCGTTCGGTCACAGCGCCGGACGGCGATTCAATTGCGCTTGATGCCATCGCCGCTTCCCGCAAGCCGCCGGAGAACGTCGCGCACGCCGGCATAAAAACCAATGCCGCCAAGCACGAGCAGGAAAATCGGCTGGGTGTGGAGCCAGTGGTCGAGAAAATAGCCGAGAAGCCCGCCGACGACCACGGCCGAGACGAGCACGAAGGGCAATTCCATGGCAATCGCAGCCTGGTTGGAGACGTCCTTCACTTTCTCCACCCCAGGAGCGGGCGAATCGGAATTTTCGGGTTTATTGTCCGAAGGCATATTGCGCGAGCCGCGTGAACGGCTCAGGATACAACCCCGCGGCGAGCGTGACAAACACGGCGACGCCGAGGGCCACGGCCTGCGCGCTCGTCATGGATGGACGCGGAGCTTCGCCCGGCTGCTTGAGCCAAGCGTGCACGACGATGCGGAAGTAATAGTAAAGCGCGGGGACGATATACAACACGGCGAAGACGGCGAGCACCGGATGGTGCGTCTCGATCAGCGAAAGGAAAATGAAATACTTGCCCATAAAGCCGGCCGTGGGTGGGATCCCTGCAAGCGAAAGCATAAAGATCAGAAGCAGCAACGCCGCGGCGGGGCTGCGCTGGTACAAGCCGTTCAGGTCCTCAAGTTCCTCGCCGATCAGCCCTTTCTGGCGAAGCATGATGATGACCGCAAACGCTCCCGCGGTCATGAACACGTATGCGAACAAGTAGAATGAGATTCCGGTCAAAGCGTTTCCGTTTCCGGCAACGAGACCGAGCAAGATGTAGCCCACGTGCGAGATCGAGGAATACGCCAGAAGGCGCTTCACATTGGTCTGCGTCAGCGCGGCGAGATTGCCCCAGGTAAGCGACGCCACGGCCACGCCCGCGATGAGGTACATCCATTGTTCCTGCGAAACTTTTTGCGAAGGAGAAAAGACGGAGAGGAATAGCCGCAGAAGCAGAGCAAAACTCGCCGTCTTGGATGCCACACTGACATAAGCAGCAATCGGCGTCGGCGCGCCTTCGTAAACATCCGGCGCCCACTGATGAAACGGCACAGCCGCGACTTTGAAAAACAACCCGACCGCAACCAGAACGAAGGCGAGGACCGGAAGAAGCTGCAGAACGAAGGGATCGAAGTTCAGCGCCAAGGGGAGATTCCTCTGCAACAGCAGCCGCATCTGTTCGCCCGGCGCGCCAGGGAGATGGCTAAGCGCAACGGCGTGCACCAATTTGTCGCGCTGCGCCAGTGCGGCGGTGATGGCGCCGATGTTCGTAGCACCGCTGAGCCCGTACAAAATCGAGAAACCGTAGGCCAGGATCCCGGAGCTGAACGCCCCGAGCAAGACATATTTTAAAGCGGCCTCATTCGAACGCTTGTCGCGGCGCAAAAACCCGGTCAGCACGTAAAAACTGAGGGCCATGGTTTCCAGGCCGAGGAACATCACGATCAGGTCTATGCCGGAAGCCATGAGCATCATCCCGACGCAGGCAAACAGCAGAAGCGCGTAGTATTCGCCTTCTTGCTCCTGTTCGATCTCCAGGTATTGCACGGACAGCAGAATCACGAGCGCGGTGGCCGCGAGGAAGAGCGTTGCGAAGAAAAGGAAGAACGGATCGACCGAGACCGCATCGTGAAATCCGGCGAAATCACCCCGTGCCACGACCGCTCCGCGGAGCTTCCAGATCGTGAAAGCGCTGAAAATAGTTCCCGCCAGCGCCAGCCCGGCATTCCAGTATTTTTCTTTCCGCTCGATCCAGAAATCGATTAGCAGTATCCCCAGTCCGAAGAGGACGAGCTCCATCTCCGGAAGGATGGCGGCGCCGTCGCCCTGGAGATAACTTCGAATCGCGTTGATGAAGGGGATGTTCATTCGGGCGGGTTATTTCGTCTCCGCCGCAGCGGCGTGGAATTCCGCCGGAGGCAATTTTGCGCGTTCCGTTTGATAGAAATTTGGATTCACCTGCTCAACAATTCTTTGCACGGGCTTCTCGATGAGGGCGAAGAACGGCTTCGGATAGATGCCGATCCAGAACGCCAGAATCACGAGCGGTACGAGCGTGGCGTATTCGCGCAGGTTCAAGTCCGGCAAATCTTCGTTGGCAAACTGCGTGACCGGGCCGAACATCACGCGCTGGTACAGCCACAGCAGGTACGCCGCTCCCAGCACCACGCCCAGCGAACCCCAGGCGGCCCAGGCCTTGCTCACTTGAAACGCGCCCTGCAAAATCGTGAACTCTCCGATGAAGCCGTTCAGCAGCGGCATTCCCAGCGAACTGAGGCTGACGATCAGATAGATCGCGGCGAAATTCGGCATGGGCGTCGCCAGGCCGCCGAACTCCGAAATCATGCGCGTGTGACGCCGCTCGTAAAGTACACCCACAATCAAGAACAGCGCGCCGGTAGAGATGCCGTGGTTGATCTGCTGGAGCACGCTGCCGGCCAGGCCGTTCGGCGTGAGTGCGAAAATTCCCAGGGTGCAGAAGCCGAGATGGCTGACCGAGCTGTAGGCGATCAGCCGCTTCATGTCCTTCTGCATGAGGCAAACGAGCGCGCCATAAATGATGCCGATCAAGGAGAGCACGATTACGATGTGAATAATTCGCGCGCGCATGACGGCGTCCGCGGGCAGCAGCGGGAGCGAGAACCGGATGAAACCGTACGTGCCCATTTTCAGCAAGACCCCCGCCAGAATCACGGAGCCGGCCGTGGGCGCTTCGGTATGCGCGTCGGGGAGCCACGTGTGGAACGGGAACATGGGAACCTTGATGGCAAACGCGAAGAAGAAACCCCAGAAGAGCCACACCTTCAGTGGATCGGAAAAGTCGTGGGCGGCGGCCAGCAGCGTCGGAACATCGAAGGTGCGTGTCCCGCCAGCAGGCACAGGCGCGTAGAAGTACAGCGCCAGGATCGCCAGCAGCATGACCACCGATCCGGCCAGCGTATACAGGAAAAACTTGATGGCTGCGTACAGGCGCCGGTCGCTCCCCCACACGCCGATCAGGAAGTACATCGGGACAAGCATCACTTCCCAGAACACATAAAAGAGGAAAAAATCCAGGGAAACGAAAACGCCGATCATCCCGGTCTGCAGCAGGAGCAGCAGAATGTAATACTCCTTGGTCCGCTGATGAATCGCGCTCCACGACGAGAGGATGGCGATCATCCCGAGAAACGTGGTGAGCATGACAAGCAGGAGGCTGATGCCGTCGATGCCCAGATGATATTTCGCGCCGATCGACGGGATCCACTCGGCGGATTCCTCGAAGGAAAAGGGCTTCTCCCCAGGATTCCACCAGCGAAGCAGCGGAAGCGAAACAAGAAAACCAAGCGCGCCAAATACGTTTCCAGCGATCTTATGCGCGTTCTCCATCTCGCGAGGAATGAAGAGCAGCACCAGGGCGCCCAGAAGGGGCATGAACAGAACCACGCTCAAAATATGATTTGCAAAAAACTCCATTCTCATCGCCTCTCAGCGCACGCCGCGCAGCAGAACCTGCATATGGTGACCGTAATACGCCAGAAGAATTACCAGTCCTACCAAAATCAGCATCGCGTAGCTGGAAAAGACTCCGGTTTGCAGCAGGCGCACCGGATAACTGAAAAGCTGCATCAGCTTCGCGCTGAAATTCAGCAACCCATCGATGACCCACTTGTCCCACCACATCGATAGAGTTGAGCCGAAGCGCGCCAGCCAGCCCGCGCCGTTTACGCCCACTCCGTCGATCACGTTTAGATCGAAGCGCCCGAGCAGCGTTCCGAGATCCTTGGTGCGCTCCACGATCGCCGCGTCATAAACCTCGTCCACGTAATACTTATGCAGAAGCAAATGATAGAGTCTCGGCCACTTTCCGGCGACCAATTCCGGCGCGATTCTTTTGGTCCGGTAAAACTGGTACGCCAGCCAGATTCCGGCGCCGGCAATCGACAGGGACGCCAGCATCAGGAAATACTCCTTTGCCAGGGCGTGATGCGCGATCCTGACCGCTCCCGTCTCAGGCACAACACCAGTCAAGACAGGTTCGAGAAACCGCTCGAAACGGTTCTCTCCTGCCAGCGAGCCCGGCCATCCAATCCACCCGCCAATCAAAGAAAGTCCGGCGAGGATGATGAGCGGAACGGTCATCGCCGGCGGCGATTCATGGATATGTTTCTCAACGTGCTCGTCGGCGCGGGAGTAGCCGAAGAACGTAAGGAAGAGCAGCCGGAACATGTAAAACGCCGTCATTCCCGCGGTGATCAAGCCGACGAGCCACAAAGAAAAATAGCGGTCGAACGCCCGGCCGAGGATTTCATCTTTGCTGAAGAATCCGGCGAACGGAAAAATTCCCGAAATCGCCAGCGTCGCGACCGCAAAGGTCTTCGCGGTGATCGGAATCTTGTTCCACAAACCGCCCATCTTTTGCAGATCCTGTTCCCCGGACATCGCGTGAATCACACTGCCCGCGCCGAGGAACAGCAGCGCCTTGAAGAAGGCATGGGTCATCAGATGAAAAATTCCCGCCGCGAATGCGCCTACGCCCAGCGCGAGAAACATGTACCCGAGCTGGCTGATCGTCGAATACGCCAGCACCTTCTTGATGTCGTTCTGCGCCAGGGCTATGGACGCCGCAAAAATCGCGGTGACCGCGCCCACGATCGCCACTACGTCCATGGCCAACGGCGCGAGTTGGTAGACCGCGTTCATGCGTGCCACCATGTACACGCCCGCGGTCACCATCGTGGCCGCGTGGATGAGCGCGCTCACCGGCGTCGGCCCTTCCATCGCGTCCGGGAGCCAAACGTACAGGGGAATCTGCGCCGATTTCCCCACCGCTCCGACAAACAGCAATAGCGCGATGCCGGTCAGCACCGGCGCGCCATGGGCCAATGCGTGTGCGTCCACAGCTGCCTTGAGCGCCTGTAGAATTCCTGAAGCGCCTTCCGCGTCCGGCAAACCCTTGGAAGTAAACCGGATGGTGCCCAATGTCACTGCGGCGAGGAGAATCCCGAGGATAAAGCCCGCATCCCCAATGCGATTCACGATGAACGCTTTTTTCCCCGCATCGGAAGCCGACTTTTTCAAGAAATAGAAACCGATCAGCAAGTAGCTGCACAGGCCGACGCCTTCCCACCCCACGAACATCAACAGCATATTGTTCGCCAAGACCAGCGTCAGCATGGCGAACATGAAGAGATTCATGTAGCCGAAGAAGCGGTAGTACCCGCCTTCGTGCCCCATGTACCCGACGGAGTAGACGTGAATCAGGAAGCCTACACCGGTGACGACCAGCACCATGACGCAGGAAAGCGGATCGAGAAGGAATCCCCAGTCCGCCACAAACGGTACTGCGTGTCCACCGGTCATCTCGATCGGCCCGGGCGTCAGCCATTCGAATAAGATTTGTTGCGCAACGCGATGCTCCGGATCTGCGGCCAGCAATTGAAACACCGCGCTCGCGGCGTAGACAAAAGACACACCCACGCTTCCGACACAAAGCACGCTGACGCCGGCATTCGGGAGCCGCCTGCCAAAGAAAAGCATCAGCGCCGCGGTCGCCAGCGGAAACAGCGGGATGAGCCAGAGATGATCGAGAAAGTAGCCCGTGGGCGTCATGCCGGCTTCATTTCTTCCTTCCTGTCTTCACGCTACCACTTCAACAAATCCATTTCGTCCGCCAACACCGTTTCGCGGTTCCGGAAAAAAGCGATGATGATTCCGAGCCCCACCGCCGCCTCGGCAGCCGCATCGGCAATGATGAAAAGCGCAAAGACCTGCCCCGCCACATCACCGTACAAACGGGAAAATGCCACCAGGTTGATGTTCACGGCATTCAAAATCAGCTCGATGGACATGAGCACGACGATCACATTGCGCCGCGTGACGACTCCGATCACGCCGATGATGAAGAGCGCGAGACTCAGGAACAGGTAATGTTCTATCGGAAGCATCGCTGCGTTACGCCCTTTTCTTGGCCATTACGACCGCGCCGATCATGGCCACCAGCAACAAAACAGACGCGATCTCAAACGGCAATAGATACGAATCGAACAGGTTTTTTGCCACCGCTTCGGAATTGAGCGGCAAACGATTCGCGGCCACCGCCGTCAGCACCGGCAACCCCTGCCCGGGCATTTTCCCCGAAGTCCAGAACATCACGCCGATCTGGCCGGCCAGCGCCAGCGCGACGATGAGCGCCACCCACTTCTGCCGTGCGAACTGGATCTGTTGCAGCGCCACATCCAGGTTGACCAGCATGATCACGAAAACGAAGAGCACCATGATCCCGCCGACGTAAAGAATGATCTGGACGATAAACAAAAACTCCGCCCGCAACTGCAAGAATATCCCCGCGGTCGCGAGCAGCGCGGTGATCAGAAAGATGGCGCTGTGGACTACGTTCCGCCGCGTCACCATGAGCGCCGCGCTCGCCACGGCGATGCCGGCAAAGAAGTAAAATAGGACTTTATCCAGCATAAAAATCCGAAGCGGCGGTTTGATCCTGCCGCGCGTCGTGCTGTTTCTCGACAGCTAGAATTAGAAACGCGGCCACCAGCGCAAGGATGGCCGCGGGAGTAGTAACCAGAAGCAGCCCCCAGCCTTGCAAGTGAAAGTAGGCTCCGACGATCAAGGCCACGCCAACAAGCAAAACGTTGATGATGGACAGCGGTATCAGGAAATGCCACCCCAGGCGCATCAACTGGTCAAAGCGGTACCGCGGCATCGTGAATCGCAGCCACATGAAAAAATAGATGTACAGGCTCACTTTGAAAATGAACCAGAAGCCGCCGTGAATGCCTGCGTAAAACGGCGCTAGGGCTTCGCGGAGCGACGGTTTGATCACCGGCAAAACGACCGGCGCCGCGAGCACCAGCGCAACCACAAAACAGAGACCCGCCACCGCCAGCATGAACAGCTGCTGCACGCGTGTCGGCTGCTTTGTGACACGCAGAACGCAGTAGGCGCCGATGGCAATCAGCAGTAGCGGAGGAGCAAAGTCCAGAAAATTCAGCCAAGAAACGCCAGAGAAGGGCCTGAGCCAGCCTCCCAGAAACAAAGTGGTCGCCACGGAAGCCACCACGATCATGTTCGTGTATTCGGCGAGAAAATAGAGCGACCAGCGGAATCCGCTGAACTCCGTCATGTACCCGGCGACGAGCTCGGACTCGGCTTCCGGCAAATCGAACGGCGCCCTGTTGGTCTCTGCAATGGAGGCCACCAGGTAGGTAAAAAAGGCCGCCGGCGCCAGCAGCACGAACCAAATGCCCTCTTTGCTCTGCGCTTCCACGATCGATTTGATGTTCAGCGAGCCCGTGAATAAAAGCGCGCTCACCAGCGCCATCCCCGCGGCGGTCTCGTAACTCACCAACTGCGCTGAACTGCGCAGCGCTCCCATCAGCGAATAGTGGCTGTTCGAAGCCCAGCCGCCCAGCACGATGCCAAATATTCCAAGCGCGCTGATGCCCACAACGAACAGAATGCCAATGTTAACGTCCTCGGCGATCTGAAATGCCGGTCCGATCGCCAGGCCGGCCAGGGAAAGCAGTCCCGCGCCAACGGAAAGTACCGGCGCGAGCCAGAAGACGAGTTTGTCCGCGTTCTCCGGAATGATGTCTTCTTTGATGAGCAGTTTCACCGCGTCCGCGATCGGCTGCAGCAAGCCATGCGGCCCCACGCGCATGGGCCCAAGCCGTGCTTGCATGTCGGCCATGATTTTGCGTTCCACCAGCACGATGTAGCCCACGATCAGCGGCAGAATCGCGACCACGGCCACGCCACAGAGCAGCGGGGCCCAGTACAGCTTCCAGAACTCAAGCGTTGCCTGGAGTGCGGCATTCATCAGCGGTCCACTTCCCCCAGCACGATATCAATCGTTCCGATGATGGCCACCACATCGGCCACCAGGTGCCCCCGCACCATGCGATCGAACGCCTGCAAATTTATGAAGGAAGGAGGCCGGATGTGCACACGATAGGGCATGACCGTGCCGTCGCTCACGATGTAGTAGCCGATTTCGCCCTTGGGCGCTTCAATCGCATGATAAACCTCACCCGGCGGCGGCTTCAGCACCTTCCCCACTTTCGCCATAATCGGCCCACTGGGAATATTCTCGATGGCTTGCAGGCAAATCAGCCGCGATTGCCGCATCTCCTCCATTCGAACCAGATAGCGATCGTACGTGTCTCCGGTTGTGCCGACGGGAATTTCGAATTTGTACTGATCGTACGCCGCGTAAGGCGCGGCCTTGCGGATGTCCCATTTCACGCCGCTGGCCCGAAGCACCGGCCCGGTCACACCGAAGGCGATGGCATCCTCGGCGGTCAGAATCCCCACGCCCTTGGTACGGCCGATCCAGATGCGGTTTTCCGTGAGCAATGTCTCGTATTCCACGATGCGCGATTCAAAATCCTTGCAGAACCGCTCCACGTCCTTCTCCAGAGTGTCGTAGGCCTCGTATTGCAGCCCGCCGATGCGGAACGCGTGCGTCGTCAGGCGCGCCCCGCAATACTTTTCAAAGATCTTTAGAATTTCTTCGCGCTCGCGGAAGCAGTAGAAAAGCGGAGTCAGCGCGCCAATATCCAAAGCATGCGTTCCGAGCCACAGGAGGTGACTGGCGATTCTCTGCAGTTCCGTCAAGATGGTTCGAATCACGCGCGCCCGCGCCGGAGCTTCCACCACCAGCAATTTTTCCACCGCCTCGCAATATCCCAGGCCGCTGCTGACCGCCGCGACATAGTCCATGCGGTCGACGTAGGGAGCAAACTGCTGATACGTGCGATTCTCCGCGATTTTCTCGACGCCCCGGTGCAAATACCCGATGATGCACTCCGAGCCGATCACGCGCTCACCATCGAGCTTCAATTTGACGCGCAACACGCCGTGCGTGGACGGATGTTGCGGCCCCATGTTGATGACCAGTTCGTCCGCGCCCAACAGGGTCTTGCTATCGTTTGTGGTATCGATGCTCAGGGTCGTCTTTCCTCTGCGGCTAAAACCGCCTCACTGACCGCTCTCAATTCCAAGATTTTCCCGCACCCAGGCCGTGTCCTGCTGCAAGATGTCATAGTCTTTCCGCAGCGGATAGCCTTGCCACTCGTCCGGCAACAGAATGCGTTTCAAATTTGGGTGCCCGGAAAAAACAATTCCGAACATGTCAAATACTTCTCGCTCCTGCCAATTCGCCGTGGGCCAAACGCTCACGACGCTCGGCACATTTTCAGCGTCTGCCGCCCACACTTTCAGCCTTAGCCGTTCGTTCTTTGAGAAGGAGTACAGATTGAGCACCACGTCAAAGCGCTTCT
>QHZB01000346.1 GCA_003224525.1 Acidobacteriota bacterium
CTTGTCGTTACTAATTTGTCTCCCGATTCCCGCGCAGGCACCTGCACCACCGCAGCCTCAAGCCCCACTGGTGCGCCCCGATCCCAAGCGCGCACAGAAGGCTGCCGAGCGGGGCGACAAAGCCGAAGCAGCAGGGCGGTTCGACGAAGCGCTGGCGGCTTACGAAGAGTCCGCGCGTTACGCCCCGCAGGATACCGATGTCATCGAACGGGGTGTCGCGCTGCGCTCCAAGCTGGTTCGCGCGCACGTCGAGGCCGCAGAGCGTGATGCCTTGGCGGGCCATCTGGACCAGGCCACCGAGGAATTGGGAGCGGCGCTCCAAGTCGATCCCGGAAACACGCTCGTCGCGGAACGTCTCGCTCAACTGAAGACCATGGAGGATGAGCCCCGCGCAGGGCCGACCGCAATTTCCGGCCTTCCTCGGCTACAACCGCAAGCCGGAAAACACAACTTGAACCTGCGCGGCGATACGAAGACGGTCTACGAACAGTTCGCGGACCTCTTTGGCATCAAAGTGACCTTTGATCCGGACATCAATGTTAGGAACGTACGCCTGCATGTCGATAACGTGGATTTCTACACCGGCATGGTCCTCCTCGGTACGCAATCGGGAACCTTTTGGCGTCCATTGCATCCCACGATGATGTTTGTGGCCCCAGACACGCCGGAGAAGCGGCGGCGGTACGCCATGGTGGCAGAGCAGACCTTCCCCCTCTCCGCAGCTGTCGGCCCGGAGGATGTGACCGAAATCCTGCGCGTCCTCCGCGACATCACCGGAGCAACGCGCATCGATCTTGACACTCGCAGCCGCACGATCACCATGCGCGACACTCCGGAGCGCCTCGCCCTTGCCGGTGAACTCATCCAGCAACTGGAAAGGGCTCGTGGTGAGGTTATGCTGGAAATCGAGCTCCTCGAGGTCGACCGCAACAAGGCGCGAAGTCTTGGAATTACACCTCCGGCTTCAGAGCAGCTCATCGGGTTGAATACCGCCGACCTGAACAAGCTCAAGTCTTCGACAACGCTTACAAATCTGCTCACCAACATCCAACAGGTTTTCGCGGGAAAAGGATTCTCCGGCATACCGGCCGTCGTTCCCATCGGTGGAGGCCTCTCTACTTTTCTACTCACCCTTCCCAGCGGCGCGGCCAATTTCTCCGATTCTCTCTCGCTAGTGCAGAGCGGGCGCCAGGTGCTGCTGCGCGCGCAAGATGGAAAGCCGGCCAGCTTTTTCGTCGGCGATCGCTTTCCTATTACGCTCTCCTTGCTCTCCGGAAGCCTGGGGACCGGCGGCACGTTGACGGGAGTGCCGGGCTCCACGATTTTCCCGGAGACAAATTTTACCGTCGGCAAGAATCCCGTCGCGCTCGTCGCGGGCGATCTCAACGCAGACAGCTTGCTTGACCTTGCGGTAGCCAATCGGAAGGACAACACCATCACCGTTTTGCGGAATCAGGACAGCGGAAACTTTGTTGCCGAGGTCAACTCGCCATTCTCGTTGCCGGTAACGGCGATGAGTCCCACAGCACTCGCGGAGGGAATTCTCGGCAATAAGGCCAGTCCCGGAACGAACGCCAGCCAGACACCGGATCTGGTGGTTGCGAATGCGGAATCGAACAATGTCACGGTCCTGCTCAGCTCACTTGACAGCAGTGGAAATCTGTTGCTGAAAGAAGCGACCGGCTCTCCCTACACCGTCGGAAACTCTCCGAGTTCCATTGTGCTGGCGGATTTTGACGGTGATGGCAACCTCGATTTTGCGGTAGCGAATGAAGGGGACAGCACGATTTCCCTCTTCAAAGGCGACGGGACCGGCGGCTTCACCGAATTCCCCGGTTCTCCATTCGCCCTCGGTGGCACGCTGGCCATCGATTCGACCTCACTTCCCGGCGCGGCGCTGCAGATGCCCTATTCCGCTTCTTTGCGCGCCGCGGGAGGCAGCGGTGCGCGTACCTGGAGTGTTATTGCAGGAACTCTTCCGAACGGGCTCTCTCTGAACCCCGCGACGGGAACAATTAGCGGCACGCCCACCGCAACAGGCAATTCAAACTTCACGGTAAGCATTGCTGATTCCGGAACTCCTACGAAATCCGTGATGACCACACTGAGCATATCCGTCGCGGCGGTTGCCCCTCTTCTCGCCGTTGCAAACTCCCCACCGAACGGCAACATCGGGGGACCCTACGACGCAGTACTGACGGCGGCCGGCGGGAAGGCTCCCTACACATGGACAGTTGCGGCCGGTGCGTTGCCCACGGGGCTGACCCTGGCGCCATCTACGGGCACGATTACCGGAACCCCCAATACCACGGGGAGCTTCACTTTCACAATGCAAGTCACGGACTCCAGCGCCCCTGCCCTGACGGCGCAGCAGCAATTCACACTCACGCCATTCACAGGTCCGGAACGCGGTCCCGTAGCACTGGTAACCTCCAATTTTCGAAACAGCACGCTGGCCAGCGCGAATAACGCTCCCGCAGTGGACCTCGCAGTTGTCAACGAGGCCTCCAATAATGTTACCGTTCTGCTGGACAGTGTGGACACCAACGGAAATGTGACTTTTACGGAAGCCACGAATTCACCGGTTGCGGTTGGGACTGCTCCGGTTGCCGTCGCCACAGGTGACTTAAATGCTGACGGCGTACCGGACCTTGCGGTCGTAAACCAGGGCGATAATACTATCTCGATCTTGCTGGGAAGCAGCAATTTAGACGGCACCTTCACCGAAGCTACGGGCTCTCCGCTGCCGACCGCGACGACTCCTGCCGGAATCGTGATCGCCAACTTTGCGAACGGAGCCGTGCCGGACATCGCGGTGACCAACAAGGGCTCGAGCACGCTCGGCGTTTATATCGGACAAGGAAAGGGCACCTTTGCCTCGCGCATTGAACTCAACACTCCAGTGGGGCCCTCCGCACTAATCGCGGCTACATTGACCACCAGCGGACTTCCTGATGTCGCTTTGGTGTCCCAAGATCCAGCCGCTGCCCAGGGCGTGGTGACGGTGATTCAGGATTCCTCGAATTTCTCCAATAGCACCACCAGCGGTGCGGCGCAGACGCCCTATCCGGCCTCGGAATATGTCGATCTCGGGGTGAAGATAAAAGCTACTCCCACGCTTCATCCCAATAATGAAGTTACTCTGCTGCTCGAGTTCGAAATCCGCGCGCTAGAAGGCTCCAGCGTGAATGGGATTCCTGTCATTTCCAATCGTACGCTGACCCAAACCGTTCGCATCAGAGAGGACGAACCTACCCTGATCGGTGGTTTCACCGATGCGGAAGAAACCCACTCCATCACCGGGCTGCCGGGCTTCGCGGAAGTCCCGGGCGTGGGCTACGCGTTCGGCGGGCGGAAAAATTCGCTTCAGGACACGGAACTCCTGATCCTCCTCACCCCGCGGAAGCTGCGCCTGGCGGATCATCTCACGCGGACGATTTTCGCGGGTCGAGGCGACACCGGAGCCCGCGGAACCCCCGCTCCAGGGACTCTGCAATCACCTGGAGCACAGCCTCCTCAGCCCTAAGTCCGTGAATGACGGAATCCTGGAGTCCTATCGCTCTCGCCATCTGAATTTTGTTCGGAAACCACTTTGCGCTTCGGCGTGGATGACCTACGGCAGAGCTTCGAACACTACGATCGGCTGGTAAGTGCGCGGCACCACGGCTTCTGCAATGGCGATGAGTTTATCTTGCTGGCTGAATACACGCAGCCGCGGCGGCTTCGGTTCACCGCCATCGAGCTGCGTTGTCGCGCCGGGCGGCGGCTCGGCGCGGCCCGGCTGAAGCTGCGCGAGCGTAATGTTGAACTTCGTGCCGTGACGCACGCGCTTTTCGACCACAGGTAAGACATTAACCCGTGGAAAATTAGCCAGCAGGTTTTCAAGGGGGATCAGACGGTCCGCGAATTTTCCAGCCTGCTTGGCTTCGGCGAGTTCTTCGAGCGTGATGACTTGTTCCAGCGAAAACTCTCCGACCGCCGTGCGCGTGATTTCCGCCAGGTGCGCGCCGCATCCAACCTGCTGCCCCATCTCATGCGCCAGCGAACGGATGTATGTGCCGGAAGAGCACTCAATGACAAAGCGCGCGATGCTGCCTTCAATCTCCCTGAGCTTGTATTCGTAAATCTCGACTTCGACGGCCTTCAGCTCGACGGCCTGTTTTTTGCGCGCCAGCTCGTAGGCGGGGCGCCCTTTCACTTTCTTCGCGGAAAACCACGGCGGGATTTGTTCGAACCGCCCAATGCGCTCCGCGGCAAACTTTTCGAC
This sequence comes from Acidobacteriota bacterium, assembly GCA_003224525.1. GTDB lineage: Bacteria > Acidobacteriota > Terriglobia > Acidiferrales > UBA7541 > Acidiferrum. Next base: position 4,268 of record QHZB01000346.1, read on the forward strand.
GGCCGCGGCATCCAGCGCCGGCGCGGCGTCCGGCCCCTGCGCTTCGCCGTCGGAATCGTACGTATCTGTCGCGAACCCGAACCGAAAGCCCGCCTCATATCGCTTGCGGCGTCCGGCGTAAAACTGCACCAGCCGCGTGGCCCGGCCGAGCAGCAGCACAAGAACGCCCGTCGCCAGCGGATCGAGCGTGCCCAGGTGTCCGATCTGCCGGAAGCCTGCCAAATGACGCACCGCATCGACCACGTCGTGCGACGTTTTCCCTTTCGGCTTGTTGATGACGAGCGCACCGTCGATCGGTGCCGGCTGTGGTTGTCGTGGCATTCTCGAAGTTATCAGTAATTAGTTTTAAGTTCTTAGCACAAAATCCAGAACGAGAGTTCCGCGGCCGCTTCTCCACTAAGGTATCTACGCCTAAACAATTTCCGGGGGCCAACAATAAAAAACGAAGCCACTCGCCACTGAGGCATCCGCTGCACGCCTCCGGCCGTGATTCAAAGAAAGCCAGAGGCTAAAACCCATCCCGCAAATTTCTTTCACTTATAACGTAAGAACCAAAAACTGATCACTGCTGTGGTGTAGGCGGATTGTCCTTCTTCATTTCCTTCAAGAGCCGCTCGATGCGCTCGACGTGCTCCTGGGAAAGATCCAGCGTGAAATGCAGTTCCGGCACGCGGCGGAGTTGCAGCCGCTCGACCAGCTCCCGCCGGATGTACCCGGAAGCATGTTCGAGCGCCTTGATCGCGTCGGATTGCTCCTTGTTCGTGCCCTTGACGCTGATGAATACCCGCGCGTGCTTCATGTCCGGCTGGACGCGCACTTCGCTGGCCACCACGCTTACTTCCAGCCGCGGATCTTTCAGTTCCCCCGCCAGCATGGCGTTGATCTCGTGCGCGATCTCCTCGCCCACGCGTTCGTGTCGGTGATTGGCTGGACTCATCGGCGTCCTTGAAACACTCTCTAAACAATTTCGACCGCTTGATTGATTAAAAACGAGCCGAGGATGCGGTCCGCCTCGTCCAGAACCTTTTGGAGCACTTCCCTCAAGTGCTTCTCTTCATTCGAAATCGTGACGATCCCGACTACCGACCTCTGCCAAGTGTCGTGATGCTCGAGCTCCGCCACGGCCACATTAAAATCCCGCCGCAGCTTGTCCTTCAAGCTGCGCAGCACCTGCCGCTTGTCCTTCAGCGATTGCGCGTCCGGGATGTGCAGCTCGAGGGTGAGCAGACCGACCGGCATGAGCGCTCCGGGAGACAGCTTGGCGGATTATTTCTTGCCGGCGGACCCGCCGCCCTGTCCGGCGGCTTCCGCGGCGCTCATCTTGCTAACGCTGAAGCATTCCAGGATATCGCCGACCTTCACGTCGTTGAAATTGGCGACGCCAGCGCCGCATTCAAAACCAGTGCGGACTTCGCTGGCATCATCCTTGAATCGCTTCAGAGAGTTGAGCTTCGACGTGTAGATGACCGCCCCATCGCGCAGCACGCGAACCTGCGCGTCGCGCTTCAGGATGCCATCGACCACGTAGCAGCCCGCAATCGTCCCGGCGCCTTTGACGCGGAAGGTGTTGCGCACTTCCGCGCGCCCCAAATACGTTTCCGTGACCACCGGTTCGAGCAGGCCTTCCATGGCCTTCTTCAGCTCGTCAGATACTTCGTAGATGATCGTGTGCGTGCGGATGTCCACGTGCTCTTGCTGCGCCAGGTCTAGAGCCTTGCGGTCCGGCCGCACGCCGAACGCAATCACAATCGCGCCGGACGCGGAGGCCAGCAGCACGTCATTTTCCGTGACAGCGCCGACGCCCGAGCCGATGATCTTCAGCTTCACCTGGTCGGTCGAGAGCTTGGGCAGCATTTCGCTGAGTACTTCGACGGAGCCCTGCACGTCACCCTTGATCACAATTCCCAATTCCTTGACGTCTCCGGCCTTCAGTTGCTCGTGGAGCTGGTCGAGCGTAATGCGCGAGCCGCTGATGCGCGCCATCGCTGCGTCGCGCTGCTTGCCCTGGCGGTACTCGACGATGTGCCGCGCTTTGGCTTCGTCGGTGACCTGGAAGAGATCGCCCGCATCCGGCACTCCCTGCAATCCGAGCACTTCGACGGGCGTGGACGGCGGCGCATCATTGACGACCCGGCCGCGATCGTCAAACATCGCGCGGACTTTCCCGAAAACCGACCCGCAGATAAAGAAGTCGCCGGAGTTCAGCGTGCCATTCTGTATCAGAATCGTAGCCACTGGGCCGCGTCCCTTATCCACACGCGATTCGAGAACCGTGCCCGTCGCGGGCGCGTCGGGATTGGCCTTGAGTTCCCGCAAATCAGCGACCAGCAAAATCGTTTCGAGCAGCTTCCCGATGCCCTGCTTCTTTTTCGCGGAAACTTCCACGAACTCAGTGTCGCCGCCCCATTCCGCGGGCATCAGGCTGTTTTCCGTGAGTTGCCGCTTCACACGCTCCAGTTGCGCTTCCGGCTTGTCAATCTTGTTGATCGCCACGATGATGGGAACCTTCGCGGCTCGCGCGTGGTCGATCGCTTCTTTCGTTTGCGGCATGACGCCGTCATCGGCGGCCACCACCAGCACCACGATATCGGTAACCTTCGCGCCCCGCGCGCGCATGCGCGTAAACGCTTCGTGACCCGGCGTATCGACGAACACCACGGCGCGATCATTGACGACCACCTTGTAAGCCCCGATGTGCTGCGTGATGCCTCCCGCTTCGCCCGCGGCAACATCTGCTTCGCGAATGGCGTCGAGCAAACTCGTTTTGCCGTGATCGACGTGGCCCATGACGGTCACGACCGGCGGCCGCGGCTTCAAACTCTCCTTGGTCTCTTCCTTCGCAACTTCCAGCACCATCTCCTCTTCCAGGGAGACGACGCTCACAACTCCGCTAAACGATTCGGCAAGTGTCGTGGCCGTAGGCACATCCAGCGCCTGGTTGATGCTGGCGAAGACGCCCCGGTCGAGCAGGTTCTTCAAGAGCTCCTTGGCGCGCACGTCCAGTTTTTCGGCAAGTTCGCGAATCGTGATGCCTTCGGTGATGGTCACTTCGCGCGGCGGACGCGGCTCTGGCGGCGCGATAACCGCGGCGGCGGAACTGCGGCCCGCCCCCGGACGCTGCCGTGTCGGGTGCAGTTTGCGCTCACCCTCCTGCTCGCGCTTATCCAGAACGGGACGTTGGCGCTGAGGCGGCTTGCGGGTGTAAAGCGGCTTGCCCGGCTCGGCCTTCGGCGGCAGTTTCTCTGGAAACGGCGGCGGCAGCATTCCCGGACGCCCGGGCGCGCGAGGGCCAGGACGCGTACCCGTGGGCATCGGGCCGCGACGCTGCTCAAAAGGCCGCGATTGTGGTCCACCCGGACCGCCGGGGCTGCCGGATCGAGGTGTGAAGGGTCGTCCCTGAGGTATCGGGCAAAGGCCCGCGATTGCCAGTGGGCATTGGACCGCGATTTCCTGTCGGCAATGGCCGAGCCGGAGCGCCCGGTCTTGCCGGCGCGCCGGGACGTCCGGGAGCGGCAGCTGCGGGACGCATGGCAGAAGGCTGTTTGCCGGACGGTGTTGCGGGTCGTGCCGGTGCAGCGGGTCGCGCCGCTGCAGTTGTCCCTGGCGCTCCTGCAGGTGGACGGGTCGGAGTTGCTGCCGGGGCAGTCGTTGCGGGTGCAGCAGGCTTCGCGGCCGGCGGCAACACTGCGGGTACAGGAGCCGGCGCCTTGGGTGCTACTGGACCCGCGGCTGCGGGCGCTTCCGGTGCAATTGGCTTTGCCACCGGCGCAGCGGGAACCGCGGGTGCGCTCGGTTTCGCTGCCGCTGGCGCAACGTTGGCTTGGGGTGGTGCGACAGTAGGCGCAGCAGGCCTCATCCGCGCGGCCTTGGCAGCTGCGTCCTTCGCTTCTTTTTCCGCTTTGGCAACCGCTTCCACTTGCGCTTCGGCTTCGGCGGCTCCCTGAAGATTCTGGCGCACTTTCTCAGCGACGTCGGCAGGGATGGAGCTCGAGTGCGTCTTCTTTTCCGTGACCCCGTAACCGGGCAACAGATCAATGATGGCCTTAGCCTTGACCTCGAGTTCGCGGGCTAGTTCGTTAATTCGGACTTGATTTACGTCGGTCATGCTCTCCGTTCTCGACTACGACTTCGCCTCTTCCGCCGGCTCGGCATCGCCTTCACTGGTGGCGGGCGTAATTTCTGCAACAGTTTCTGTAGCCGTCTCCGCCGGATCTCCCTCCGTTGCGCCGGCAGTCTCGGGAGCTCTTGCCGTCTCTGGGGTAGCAGCTTCGGCTGCAGCTGCAGCTTCGCCTTCTTCGGCTGGAGCTTCCCCGCTCGCGGCGGCTTCGCCCGTCGCGGCAGCCGCTTCGGGGCCGCCTTCGTAGAAGCGATTCACGGCCTGATAAATCTTGTCGACCATCTTTTCGCCGATGCCCGGAATTTCCATCAACTGTTCCGGCGTCATTCCCGCGAGCTTCTCCACGGAGTTGATCCCCGCCGCTTCAATCTTCTCGATGGTTTTTGCGCCCACACCCGCCAGTGACGTTAACGGCGTTACCGGTGCGGTCAGCGCGGTCATCTGCTCTTCAATTTCCTGGCGCTTCTCTTCCTCGCTCTTGATGTCGATGTCCCAGCCAATCAGCTTGCTTGCCAGGCGCACGTTCTGCCCTTTTTTGCCGATGGCCAGCGAAAGTTGCGAATCTTCGACGATCACTTCCAGTTTCTTGTTCTCCGGATCGGTAATTTGCACGCGCGTCACTTTCGCCGGGCTCAAGGCCTTCTGTGCGAACGCCACCGTCTCTTCGTTGTACGGAATAATGTCGATTTTCTCCCCGCGCAGTTCGCGAATGATGGACTGCACACGCATGCCCTTCATTCCCACGCACGCGCCCACGGGATCCACGTCCTTGTCGCGGCTCATCACCGCCACTTTCGTTCGCTCGCCGGCTTCCCGCGCCGCAAACCGGATCTGCACCGTACCATCATAAATTTCTGGCACTTCCATTTCGAACAAGCGCTGTACCAGACTCGCGTCTGCGCGCGAAACGATCACCTGCGGCCCCTTCGCCGCGCGGTCCACCATCTTGATCACCACGCGCAACCGTTCGCCGATGTTGTACGTTTCCAGCTTCGATTGCTCGCGCTTCGGCAGCCGTGCTTCCGTGCGGCCCATGTCCACGATCAGGTCCGGGCCCTCGGCGCGCTTCACGATCACCGTGACCAGCTCGCCAACGCGCGTGTGATATTCGTTGAAAATCGTGTCGCGCTCGGCCTCGCGCACCTTCTGCAGAATCACCTGCTTGGCCGTCTGCGCCGCGATGCGCCCGAGTACATCCGTGGGCTTCGCCGCCACAATCTCCGTGCCGACCTCCGCCGCCGGATTCTTTTTCTTGGCCTCCGCCAGGCTGATCTCTTTTTTCGGGTCGGTCACTTCTTCGACGACCATGTGCACCGAGTACACGTCCACCTGCCCCGTTTCCGCATTGAACTTCGCGCGCAGGTCCTCTTCCGTCTTGTAATATTTCCGCGCCGCCACCACCATCGCGTCTTCAATCGCCGACACCACCACTTCCGGCTCGATGTGCTTCTCGCGGCTCAGCATTTCAATCTGTTGGTAGAGCAAATTCGCCATGTCTCGTTCCCTGAAATCTCCGCTTCTCAATCCCTCGTGCTATTTCCTTGCGTCGCGGTGTCCCCGCTTTATCTCTTCTCTGTAGTCTCGGTGCTCTCAGGGCCCTCTGGGTTAATTCTTCTTCCTAAGGTTTTACCTGCAACTGATAACTGAAAACATTCCTCAGAATTCCACCACCAGATTCGCCTTTCGAATCGCCTCGAGCGGCACCTCGACCGTCCGCGCTTCCTTGCCCTTCAGCTCCATGCGGACTTTCCCATCCGCAAATCCTGCCAGCCGCCCTTCAAAAAACTTCGCCTCGCCCACCGGCTCGCTGGTGGAAATCTTTGCCAGTCGGCCCGCAAAGCGCTCGAAATCCGCCGGCCTCTTCAGCGCCCGGTCCAGTCCCGGCGAACTAACTTCCAGGACGTACCCCGGCCCGGGAATCAGTTCCTCGACGTCGAGGATCACGCTCAATTGCTGGCTGACGCGCTGGCAATCGGAGTGGCTGATCTTCGGATAGGGGTCATGCGCAACTTCCGTCGCCCCGATCTCCCCCACGGCATCGCTGATCGCCGCCGTTGGCTTCGCCGTGGTGAGCGCTTCGCGGTCACCAAGAACCTTGACCGCTTCGCGGCCACCAGGAACCTTGTCGATGTACACCCGCAGGAACCGCTGCTTGCCGACTTTCCATTCGACATCAACGATTTCCAGGCCTTCCGAACGCGCCACCCGCTCGGCAGCGCCGCGGATTTTCTCCAAATCCACGCAGAGACTCCCCGACCATAGCCGGTCCGCAGTACACTCCAACCGGCGCCAACAAAAAAGTGGGCTTGCGCCCACTCATCGTGCGACCCGCTTCAGAGCGAAAATAGAGTATATTCCCGCTGCACGGCAAAAGCAAGATACGGGGCAACCCTTTACCGATTACAGCAGTTGCAAATCAGTTCGCCGGAAATCCTCGCCCTTTGCAAGCAGCAGCTCGCTGGACGTTTTCGTCAGGGCGTAGGCAAAGCAGTCTCCAAAATTCAGACCCGCAGGATGACGGCCTTTCCCGAATTTTCGCCACGCAAAGCGCGCAATGGAGAACTGCCCCTCATCAACCGCAACAATTTCGATTTTCGTCCTATGCAGGAACAGATCGAGTTCTCGGCCTGCTGCTTCGCCGCGGCGCGACTCCACAACCATTGCCGTTTCCAAAGCGTTTGCAGCCGAGAGCAAACGAGTTTCCGATTCGCTGAGCAGTTGGAGAAACTTCCCTCGTTCCGGCTCGCCCAGCAGGATTGCCAGCAGAGCCGAAGTATCAATGACCATCGGAACTGCCATCCTTGGACCAACTCGCTGGAATACCGTCCTGATCGTAGCCTAGGATCTCATCCTCGGACCGTTTGTCGAGAGCCGGCAGGGCATCCATGCGCTGTAGGATGTCCTCGACTTGCTCGGGAAGCCCCCTCGCATGCCTCCGTCCACGCACGCGCTGTAGCCGGTCCTGCAAAGACCTTTTTATGACCTCTGTAATGGTCTCCCCAGTCTCCTTGGCAAGTTCCCGCGCTAACTGTTCGGTTTCCGCATTCTTAATGCTAATCGGCACGTGATTCGCTCTCTATTCGAAGTTCACACCGTACTCCTTGGAGCAGTTTAGCACGCCCCGCGAGAAGATTCTATATTTCTGTATAGATTCTATACAATCCTTCAACCCTGATGGTTCTGGTCGGAGAGGTCCTTGCGGTCCCTGCTAGCCCCCCGTTGACACAATCATACGCAGGCAGGCCTTCCGCACTTGCCGTTCTATCGGGCACTTTTCTTATCGGGCCTCACCTAAATCGAGGAGGGATTACACGCGATGGCCATTTCCAGGTAACCGCAAAACGCATTCGCCAGTTGCATCTGCCGCGGCGTTCTGCATTCCGGTTCGAAGAGCTTCGGGCTGCTCACCAGAATCACCGCGGTCATCGCCCGGGATGTTGCCACATTCAGTCGGTTCAAGCTGTACAAAAACTCCATCCCGCGCGGCGCATCGTCCGGCGACGACGTCGTCAGCGAATAAATCACCACTGGTGCTTCTTGGCCCTGAAACTTGTCCACTGTCCCGATCCGCATCTTCGGGAGGCGTGTCTTCAGATCGGCAACTTGCGCGTTATACGGCGCCACGATCAAAATATCTTCTTCTTTCAAGCTCCGCGGATTTCCCGCGCTCCGAAACCACTTTACTTCCGGCTTCAGCAATCCCTCTACAATCCGCGCCACCGCCTGCACTTCTTCCGCGCTCGAATTCCGATTCCCCGCATGCTCGACCGGAACAATCCACAATCCCGCCCCATTCAGCCAGGCATGCCCCTCCAGGACGCGGTTCTGCAATAACTCCCGCGACTCCAGCCGTCCCTCATAAAAAAACGCTGACGTAAACTCGCAGACTTTCGGATGCAATCTCCATGTCTCCGGCAACAGAAATCCCATTCCCGCGGGAATCGTCTTCTGCCCGTCAAGCAGATGTTCCAGGGCCGATTTCTCCGCCCCATCCGGATGGCTCCCCTTCGTCGGCCGTTCCAATTGCTGCGGGTCGCCCAGCAATACCAGCTTCTTCGCCGCTTGCGACACTGCTAGCACATCCGCCAGCGACATCTGCCCAGCCTCATCAATGAACAGCACGTCCACCGACTCAAACGCCTTCTCCGGCGACCACAGCCACGATGTACCGCCTACAACATTCGCCTTGCCGGTCGTCAGCGCGCTCAAGGCCTCGTCGTTGTCGATTCTCGCGACAGCCACGCCTTCGCTCTCTTCTCCTTCCTTGTCGCGATGGAGGCACCGCACTCCCTCGAAGCTCATTTCCTGTGCTGCGGCCACCACGTCGTCCAGCAACTTGCGAATCACCTTGTGGCTCAGTGCCGCCACGCCGATCCGTTTCCCTAATTTCACCAGCTCGCAAATCATCCGCGCTCCGGTGTACGTTTTTCCGGAACCTGGAGGCCCTTGAATCGCAAACACGGAATCTTCCAGCGCCAACACGATTCGATTTGCTGTGTTCACCGCCGTCTCGGAAGCGAGCTGCTGTAACTTCTCACCGTTGATGAGCCGCGGCGGCCGTCGCAGTAGCAAGTCTCGTCCGGCGCGATAGAGGCCTGCCGCATCCACCCCGTTTTCCGCTGCCCACGCGCCGATCCGGTAGAGTGACCCGGCCTGCGAATCCGTCGGCAAAGGCGCGCCCCACATATAAACCGCCGACGGATGCACCTCCGCGGTTTTCTTGGTTTTCTTGATGTCCACCACGCCCTTTGCCTGATCGATCGTCACCACTTCGCCGAACTTCTCGTCGCCGTAGTACAGTTCTTTTCCTGCACGAACGTTGCTCCGCTGCGGTTCAAACGAATACCGATCCGTCGGCACCTGTCGGCCAGACACTACTCGCTCCAGGAAACTCATGCGAGTTAGCCCCACTCGCTCATCCAGCAAATCCTCGTCATTCATCTCCGCGTACCGATAGCCGTCCTGCCACGCTCGTTTGTCTTCGCGCCGATGCCAGCTCAAAAGCTGTGCCAAAAGCCATCGCGCAGCTTGTTCTTCTGTCCGTGCAGCCGCGTCGGCAGGGATTTCCGCGGAAAGCAGTTCAGTCAGCGCCGCCACGCGATCCAGCTTCTCTTTCAACTTTTCCGAGGGATCGCCACTCCCTTCCGGCAGCCGGGGAACTTCAACGCCACTCGCCACCAACTTCTCCCGCTCCTCCTCCAACCAGTCCCTTAGCTTCGCCGTGGAAAAACAATCCTCGCTGTTGTACCGCTCCATCGCCTCGCGCACCTGCTCTGGCATCTCTTGGTTTCCCCACCCAAGCTCCAGCCGGTGCTCCACATACCGCATCGCCGCTCGGGCTGTTTCCAGCGGCATCTTCCGCTCGAATCCGTAAAACGCTTCCACTTTTTTCAGCGAATACTCTTCCACGCTCGCCCGCATTCCCTGCTTGTACGCCTGATGCAAATCGACAAGTGCCCCCGCGCGGAGCAATTTGTCGATCTGGTCTTCCCGCGTCGCGTACATTCCCATCAATCGCTTCACCGCTCCCGGCTCGTACGCTCCGAAGTGGTACACATGCATTTTCGGATTCGTCTCCCGTCGCTGCATGATTTCATCCACCTGCCACTCAAATCCTTTTTTCTCCTCCTCACGACTCAAAGCCCACTTCTTCTCGTAACTCCATTCCCCGCTCGCACTCCGGAACACAAACCCAAACAAGTATTGCAGCCCGTGCTCTCCCACAAACGGGTCGCCTTCGAAATCCATGAACATATCGTCTGCCGTAGGCTCCGGAAGCCGGCAAAACCCTCTTCCCTCCGCAACAGGCGAGAGCAGCTCATGCTTCAGCTTCTTTTCTGTCCGCCCTTCCACCTGCATTCGCGCCTGCTCCCGCACATGCTCATATCCCGATTTGGATCCATGCTTCGGCCTTTCCTTCAGCGGAATCGGCAGCATCGCCAGTTTCTCCATCGTTTCCGCATCCCAGGCTTCAAATTGATCCCGCTGTTGCCTCCGAATCCCCGCCACCAGCGACAGATGATCATCTGCCCGCCGCCGCTGATCGCACTCCCGAAACCATCGGCACACGTTGCAGTGCTCCACCGGTTCTGGATACGTTTCTCCATCCGCATCGTCACCCACCGCCTTCAGCAACCGCTTTCGCACATGCCGGTAATACGCCGCGTACTCCAGCACTGGAAATTTTTCGCCCGCGTATCCCTCGCTTGGCGGCACCACCCATAGAAACTCCGGCAGCGTCCCTTGAATTTGCTTCAGCAGATCCGAGTACAGCGACAGTTGCAGGATCGCCGTGGCCTTCGTCTCGCGCGCCAGCTTGGTATCCGCAACTTCGTACGACCAGGTCCACCGCTTGCTCGGCTTCTCCACCCGCCGAAGCACGTCCGGCCGCCCAAACCATTCCCCGTCGCTCAGCGCTCCTTGCGCAATCACTTCCGTGCCGCGGTCCATCAGCGCTAGTGTTTCGACTACCAACCGCTCTTCCTGTTTGTGATCGATATTGCTCAGGTTCTCGACAGAGAGCCCTTGCGCAGTCAAATGGTCCAGATATGCGGTCTCATGCCGCAACCCTAACTCCCGAATCTGCACTAGATCTGGCGCAGCCCAATCCGGCGCTGTCCGTTCACCTCGCGCCAGTTGCAAATCCAGCGTGGTCAGGTGCCTGCACGCAAGGTGGTTGCTCAGGTCTGACCCCGCGAGTCGAATTTGTCGCCCGATAATCTTCATAAGATGGAAAGTTTAAGCTAATTCCTCGCCGAGCTTGGACAATCCAATATAAACACCTTTCTAGTATCGTCAGGCTGATCAGATGACGGTGCTGTCTTCTTCGACCGAGTAAACTTGACGTGTGGCCCGGACGATAAATCCTAAGACGAATCTGGGTGGCCCACACGTCGGTTCTACGGGGGGGCTTTTGACTCTTCCTCCGACCTCGTTCCGCAGCCTTTTTCTCAAGATTTTTCGCTTTTCCGCCCCAGCTTTTCATTTCTGCTTTCTAGTTTCCGCCTTCTACTTTCCTGCCCGTCGCGCATCCCCATTCCCTGCCCCTCTCAACAATAGCTTGGCCTCTTCGTGACAAACTCTCCTGCAAGAGGGTTCTTGCATGAAGGCTAAAAGAAAATTCACCGTATTCATCGAGCAGGACGAGGAAGGCTATTACGTCGCCACTGTTCCGGCCCTTCGCGGTTGCCACACCCAGGCCAACAGACTCGACACCCTCATGAAACGCGTGCGCGAGGTCGTTGAGCTTTGCCTTGCCTTGGCACGAACGGAACTCTTCATAGCGTGCCGCAATAGCATGTTGGTCTTGGTCTGATATCCGCGCCCATAGCTCTTTAACCAGGTGATTATGTCGGTGTCCAGGCGAACGGTCACGGGCTTCTTCGTTGGCCGATAGAATTTGCCGATTTCGGCTTTGGACCAGTCGAGGACTTCCGGCATATCGCTTAGATCAATGTCGGCGTCTTTTTTTGCTGCGATAGCGGCGATTTTGTTTTTTCTGTTTTTTTATTTGGCTTCTTCATAAATTGCCTTTTCTCGCCGAGTTGCTGCGCGAGCCGAGATTAAGCGAACCATGTCTTGAGCGCGTACCGTAAACACCACGAAGAGGATGGTTCCGGTATCGATGGCCGCCAGCATAATAAAGCGGCCTACTTGGGCTCGCCGGGTACTCGAATGGCTTCATTCATATCCGTGTTTGCCTTCTTGCAAGATTCACGGTCACCTTGGTAACAATGCTCAAGGTCCTCAAAATAAGTTTGAAGAATTCTCGCGCGAATCTTGCTCAGGCCTTTTTGACGGGCTTCGTCCAATGCGGCCTTTGCCTTCTGCTCGGTAACTTGGTCCGCATGTTCGCCGAACTGCTCGACGGCGTTAAAAACGCTCCAGTAGGTCCGGTCCTGCCGCTCGCGCTCTCGCGTCGCTTGCTGGTTCAGGGTGTAGACCAAGAGGTAGTTAGCCCCCAGGACGAACATGAGCCCTGCGATCCCCAGAATCATGAGCCGCTTGAACATGGAACGGAGCCTACCGTATCTCCAAAATTCATACTAGCGGATTATTCTTTCCGGCAAACCGCGCGCGGCAAGGCAATTGTCCCCTTGGGTGCGGAGATTCACGAGCACACGATGGCTGAGGTGCGCTGGAGCCATGCAATGCGAAGGGAATTGGGGAGCGAGTTGAAATTGGAAAATTGAAAATAGAAAAGGGAGAGGAAAAATTCCCACTCATGCTGCGCAAGAAACGTGGGGATATTGCCGTGCAGATCCAGCGGCGTATGCATCTTCACCGTCGCCTTGTGCTTACGAAACTTGGCCCAAGGAAAGAGCGAGAGGCAAAGATCGATGGTGGTGGAGTCCAAAGCATACAGACTCTGGTCCAGATCGACATCGATCGAATCGCTCGCATAAAGCGGGCGCGCGATAGCAATCAAGACTTGCGCAAAGTCGGCATAGATTCGCCAGTCGCGTGCTTCGTTTGCGTCGGCCAGAGCGGATCGTGCCACCTTGCTTCTGAACCCCATGTGGTAGAGCTTGCTGCCAATAGACGGTAAGCACGTTTCGATGTCGCGGAGACTCTCGCGATACGTTAATTGCGCGAAAGCCATCGAGAGAAACTGGTCTCGGCAGGAAAAGTTTTCTACCTTGTGATCGCCGCGGTAGCGGCTGACACAGTTCTGAAACGCGTAGGCGGGCAGAAAATCCATTAGCTGCGAAAAAAAGTTCGTCCGGTATTCACACCCCATTGTTTGGCAGAATCAGACCAAGCCGGGAGGAGCCAAAAACACCGTTTGCACTTCAAATCGAAAAACCTCGAATGTCACTTAAGCCGCTGCGTTACAAGCAGTTACGTCGATATGAGAATCCGACAACCGGACAGCAGTGAAAAGACTATAATAAGCTTCATCCCGCAGAAGCACCTCCCGGCAACGAAAAGACGAAGTGAAATTGAAGTGCGTTCGTTTCTGGACTCGCGCAGGCGGGAGGGTGGGCCGAGTGGGCAAGGAAGGCAGCTGCCCGTTTCCTGGACTTCCAACCAGTTTCCCGCGCCGGGGCCGAGTTGTAAATTAAAGCTGTCCCAGTCCAAGGTGAGGCTATGAGCGAATTCACCGATTGGATGCAGAGCAATTGGTACGCGCTAGGAAACCTCCTGTTTCAATATGCCTTCCTAGCCGCAGGTGTCTGGTTTGCGCGCGAAATCCTGAGAACGATGAGGGCCTCGCAGGAGCAGTTCGGGGCGCTGGTGAAGTTGTCGATTACGGGTGCGACCACGGAGCGGCACTCACCGATTGCCGTCGCCGAGCGAACTCTCGCAGGTGTGAGCCCCTATTGGCTTACGCCGACGGAGATGCCTCCCGTTGGCCCGCTGGAGCTCCCAGAAAATGATCCTGGTCGTTGGGCGGTTGCCCGGCATAGCCTGGTGGTGTGGTTGCAGACACCCATGAGCAGTGGAAACGCCGCCCCCTGGCGCAGAGCGATCAGGTGGCTGCAGACCCCCGCCGGAAGCTGACCTGAGCATAGAGTAAGTACTACGGGCCAGATCGTACTACGACCTGACGAGAAGCCCCGTGAACCTCGCGGGCTTCACTGCCTCTAACTCGCTTCGCGGTAGCCTCGGTTCAAAACCTCCGGTATGCCCGCGTTCTGGCGTAGAGATTAGTAACCATTGGCGGACGGCACAGGCGGGAAGGATCGGGCGGCCAGTCAATGCGGCGCCAGAGTCGAGGAGAGACTCTCTTTGGCGGCGTTTTCGTAAAGGTGAAGAAGTTGCGCAGCGCGCTTGAGCAAGTCCGAGGGAAGGTCGCCGGGTTGATAGTCCACCCACCCGGTCGTGTAGACAAGATTCATCTTGCGCCCGGAACAGACCATTTCTAGGGCACCGAGCCGGTTCAAGACTGCCTTGACTTCGCCCAGGTTACATTCGGGCAGCACCAGCAGGAAATCGTCGCTGGCCAGGCGCGCGGCGAAATCGGAGCCGCGACACGCCTTCTTCAAACGCCGTGCGAGCTCTTTCAAAGCCTCGTCGGTTGCCGACTGACCGTAGCGCTTATTGATCTCGGCGAATTCGTCCAGATGAACGGTGGCCAGGCTGAGCGCCGTATTCTGCCGCCGCGCGTGCGCAATCTCTTTTCCAAGCTGCTGCTCGATGAAGGCTCGCGTGTGCAAGCCCGTGACCGGATCGATGCCGGAAGAATCGGAAATTTCACCAGGGTGCGCGTCCGCGCCGGCGTTTTGGCCGCTCAACTGCTTTCGTTGCCGGCGGAACGACCACTGACGGTAGAGCATCCAGCCATTGAAAAGAAGGAGCAGGCTCAAAATTCCCCAACGGGCCTGCTCGGAACGGATTTCATAAAAATGCTCTCTATGCCGGAAAAAAGAGGGGAATGAAGAGAGCAAAAAGGCCACCGCCGAGAGCGTGGCGACGAAAAATGCGGAGAACCAAAGCCACCACTCGCGCCGCGCGATTTGCCGCAGGCCGGATTCTGCTTGCAGTGCGCGGAAAGCACCGGATCCCTCAAGAGGCGAGGAATTGTGTTTGCTGGGGCGGAGACCGAGTATCGATTCCATGTTTCTTACGAGAAGACCTATGCACTACCACATTAGGCCGCTGCTACAGAATAAGGCAACGCTGAAATGGTACAGGGCCGTTCACTTCAAGAACCTGACCGGATGGGCAGAGCGGAGGCGGGGCATCCCGCGACGCGGCGAACAGCGCTTCCGTGTTCAGGGCAGAGGCCGCTTCAAATGAAAAACGCCCCCAGACCGGAGGCGTTTTGAGGAGGCGCCGAATCGAAAGAGAAAAAAATGCGATCGCTAGGGCTTGGCGGCGGGCGGCTGAGTCGTCGCCGGCGCCGGTTTTGCTGCGGCCGGCTTCGGTTGCGTTGCCGCGGCGCCAGTCTTGACCGGGTAGGCCTGATCGTAGAGGCGAATAATGTCCTGCGTGACGTCGATCTGCGTGGAGGCATATAGAATCGGAGTGCTCTGCGCCGAGGAATCCAGGACGACGGAGTAACCGTTTTCGCGCGCGTAACGGTCCAGCACGTCCACCATCTTGCGGCCGATGCGGTCGATGACGTCGGCTTGCGCGGCGTTCACGTCTTCCTGGTATTCGGTGTTCATGCGATCGAGCCGCTGCGCGAGCCGCTGACCTTGCTGCCTAAGGCGGGCTTCTTCTTCCTGGCTCAGCTTGTTCGCGCCGGCCTGAAGACGCTGCTGCAGGTCACTGATCTGCTTGTTCAGATTCTCGATTTCGTTCTGGCGCGAAGCGAACTGCGATTGCAACTCCGCGGATGCCACCTTGCCCTCCGCGGTGGTGACGATGG
>QHZB01000348.1 GCA_003224525.1 Acidobacteriota bacterium
GAGGTAGCGCTCTTCCCATTGGCCGTTCTTCAAGACTCCAAGATCTTCGAATAGTTCGCGGACATATTCGGCCTTTGGGCCGGGGACAGGAACATAGTGGGCGGCCCAGGGATACGCCGTGATTTCGTTTTCGCCCCAGCGGGCGTTGCCGCCGGGCTGGGCGTTCATTTCGAGAAGGACGAAATCGGTGAAACCGCGCTTGCGAAGGCGCCACGCGGCGCTGAGGCCGGCAATTCCGCCGCCCACAATTACGACTGGATATTTTTCGGTGCGCTTCGCCGCGGGGAACCCGGCGCGGTCTCGCAGGAGATGGCCGATTTGGAAGGAATCGTTGACGAACGATCCTTCGATCTTTTTTTCACTCTTGAGGGAAAGACCGACGAGCGCCGCGCTGCCAAGACCGAGGAACTTGCGGCGGCCCAGCTTCAATGACTGATGTCCTTCCAGTCGTTCTCGTAGGTGCGCACAAGCACCTGGCTATTGAGCTGGTTGGCGGGCATGGGGAGCGGCGCCATGTCCGGCGGAAATTGAAAAAGCGCGGGAAGGCCGGCAACACTGAGGAAACGCAATCCGGCGGGGATTGATTTGGGGGGAACGTATTCGTGAGTGCCGGCCAGGACGAAGCCCCACTCGCCGAAGGACGGAACGTAGACGTGGTAGGGATAGGTTTGCAGCCCGGCTTGCTTCAATGTCTGCGCGATGCACCAGAAGGAATCGCGGGCGAACATCGGCGAGGTGCTTTGCACCACCATGAGTCCCTGCGCGCTGAGGTGGCGCGAGACGGCGCGGTAGAACGCGGTGGTGTAAAGCTTGCCAAGCGAATAGTTTGTGGGGTCCGGAAAATCGATGACGATGAAATCGAAACTATCCGCATTCGAATCGACCCACGGAAACGCGTCGGCGTTGCTGACATGCACGCGAGGGGAAAGCAGCGATTTGTCATTGAGCTTGGTGAGCATGGGGTTCGAGGAAAAAATCCTGGTCATTTCGGGATCGAGATCGACAAGCGTGATGCTCTCGACCTGCGGATACTTCAGAACTTCGCGAACGGCAAGGCCATCGCCACCGCCAAGAATCAGAACGCGGCGCGGGGCGGGGACGGCGGCCAGGCCGGGATGGACGAGCGCTTCATGGTAGCGGTATTCGTCGCGGGAGCTGAATTGTAGGTGGCTGTTGAGAAAGAGGCGCAAGTCGTCCTTGAAGCGTGTGAGGACGAGATGCTGATAATGTGTGTCGCGGGCAAAAATAATCTCGTCGGCGTAGATGTTGTCTTCAGCCGTGGCGGTGATCTGTTTTGCTTCGGCAAGTCCCGCGCCTAATGCACACAAGACGGCGAGACTGGCAGCGCGCAAACGGCGCGTGGCGGAAAGCTGGTTCGCGAAAAGAAAAGTGCTCCAGAGCGCGACACCGGCGTTGATCAAACCGAACAACATCGCGGAGCGCACCAGACCGAGGCGTGGCACCAACAGAATCGGAAAGAGAAGGGAGGCCCCCAGCGCGCCGAGATAATCGAAGGTAAGCACGTGCGCGATGACGTCGCGGAACTGATAGCGGTCGCGGACGATGCGCATGAGCAGAGGAATCTCCAGCCCCACCAGAACGCCCATAACGATGACCAGCGCGTACAGAATCAATTCGAATCCCTGCGTGAAGGCAAACGCAAGCATCAGCAGCGCAGAGGAAAAGCCGCCGATCACGCCAAGCAGAAGCTCGATCCACACGAAGCGATTCGCGAGGCCGCGGTTTATGTAGCGGGAGAGCGCGCTGCCGATGCCCATGGCGAACAGGTACGTGCCGATGACGGTGGAAAATTGAAAGACGCTGTCTCCAACCAGATAGCTTGCGAGCGTGCCGGCGACAAGCTCGTAGATGAGGCCGCAAGCCGCGACCAGCAGCACGGAAATGAACACCAGGACGCCCATAAGCTAGTGGATCGCGGCAGCAATGATGATGCAAATGCCCAGAGACATGGCGCCGACAAGAATGGCGAGCGCCATGTTGTGCTCCTGCACGATCTCTTTCCAAAGATGATACGGCGTGAGCTTGTCCATCACCATGAACGCGATGATGAAGATGAGAATGCCGACAAATGCGAAGACCAGTGCAGCGACGACATTGCCGAGCGGAACGAGGTTCATCTTATTTGCCTCCTGTGTAATGGTGATAGCCGCCGTAAACCGAGCGGTAGGAGCCAGGATTATCGCGGACGGACTTCGGAATGTTTTTGAGTTGATTGACGGTGTCGAGGCTCCAGCCGCGGTATTGGCCGAAAGCGGCGGTGCCGAGAGTCAGGAACCCATAGAGAAGATAGAATTTTCGGAACATTATTCTTCGTCTCCCGAACTGCTGGACATGTTGGATAATTCCATGGGCGGGTGATCGCTTTCAGACCAGCGGGACCGCTCAAAGGTGTAGGCGCGAAAGGAAATGATGACTACCGGCACGAGCAGGGCGAGAAAGGCGATGCCGTAGATTCCGAAGACGGGGACGTCATGGGTGACATCGACGGTGTAGGCAATGTTGGGAAGCGAAGGATCGGCCTCCGGCTCGATGCGCAGATAGTAATGGCCGGGAGGGACGCTCGGGATCACCACGGCGTCATTCCGCTTGCCTTCGGTCCAGGAACCGTCGCTGTCGTAGCCGGAGTAGTAGCTCACTTCGCGGCCAAAGTCCCAGGCCTGTCCGGTGTCCTGATTGATGAGCGCATAGTTCAAATAAATCCAATGGTTGCTGACCGGGGCGAAGGTCTTCACTTCCACGGTTGAAGTGTGGCCGGTAAGTTCGAAAACATCGGTGACGAAAGAGGTTTCCCCTTTCGATTCAGCGCGATGGTATTGATAGGTCTCATGGAGGACCGGCTCTTTTTTCGCGCGCATATCGAAACCGGCCATGAGCGCCAGGAGGAAAACGGCAAATGCGGTGAACGTGACCCACACGCCGGTGACGTTAGTGGTGACCGGGGAAGGCTGATTTTCGTAGACGCCCGTCGGTTGGGGGGGAGCGCCGGGAAGTCTGAAGGCGTCCCAGACTTCCCGGCCGTACATGTACTCGCCGATGGACCAAGTGACTTCCTTGTCGAGCTTCTCGCTGGAGAGGACTCGCGGGGGATGCACATAGTCAGTGACGGCGGCTTGTTCGCCGACGCGAACCTGCCAGGGAAATTCGCCGAGGACAAAATCCGTGTCGGCATCGGAAGTCTGGAAGTGTTTGTAGATCTCGCCAAGGTAGTTCGCAGAACTTCCATCGGCCATCGGAAGCTGCTTGCAAATACTGATGTCGTTCCAATGTCCGTTATATTCGCTGAGGTAGCGAATGCCCTTGTAAGGATTGAACAGAACGTATTCATGCCAGCAGTAGGTGATTCCGTCGACCTTGGTGCTGCGCCGCTCGAACCCGATGACTTCGTAGTCCGTGCCGCGCAGCTTGCCGCGCGTGCCCAGGGGAATGAGAGGCCTTATGGCACTCGTTTTAATTTCGAATTGCTGGAGGATGGCGAGGTTGGGATCTTTGGCGTCGAGGATGGAATGGCAGCTTCCGCACACGACCGTTTCGGCCTGCCCGAACGAACGCAGCGTGATGGCCGCGCCGCACTTCGGGCAATTCAGCGCCTTCGCCTGCGGCTTTGGAGGCCCGGACAGCGGTGGAGCGCCCGCGCCCATCACCAGCCCTCGAAACTGCGCAGATTTTTCAATTTAAGATCGTCAAACTCCACGAATTCACCGAGATACAAAGCCGCTTCGGGGTCGCTGTAATCGAGAGTGGCGAATTTTCCGGTTTCCGTGCGCAGATCGACGAAGGTGACGTCCGTCTTGTCCCAATACTGAAAAGGCAATTCGCCTTCGACGCCGCGGTAATGCGCGGGCGTGATTACGCTGACGGTATAGCGCTGGTCGCTCCAGGTGAATTGCTGGCCCACGTGGACTTGGGCAACGGCGGGAAGGTTCTGCGCCTTCGAAGACCAAGACAGCGCGTATTCACTTTGCGCGTCGGAGAGCCAGGCGCTCGTGCCGTCGTTCATCATGACGTGCCACTCGTTCCAGCCGCCTTGATCGTATTCATAAAGGATGCGGCCAACCACAACGAAGGCCTTGTTGCCGTATTTGCCTTCGGTATTGATCTGAATGGGTGAGCTGTCCGGCGGGAGATCGGCAACCTGGCCGACTTTTTTCAGGTCCACATCCGTACGGACGAGGATGCTCTTGCAAAATTCGCATACCGTTTGCACGCTGCTGGACCAGCGAAAAACGATCTTGGCGCCGCAGTTCGGACAGTTGGCAGCGGGCTGGGTCATCGCGAATGGCCAACCTGACTCGCGGGAAGAGGTTTCACCTCAGTCACCGGCAACCTGCTTCAATTTAGATTCGTAAGGCCTCTGCAACCGGCGGACCGCAACGGAATCCGCATCAAAGAGTTGCCGTAGAACAGTTTCGAAATCCCACTCAGCGCGCGGAACACAGCAGAAAAGATTCAGGCAGAGCGACCCGTGCTCCGGAAAGGTGTGACACGCGAGGTGCGACTCCGCGAGAAGGCAAAGGCCGGTGATCCCTCCAGTGCCGGGAAACTGATGCCACTGCGTTTCGCCTACGGGCCGGAGCTTCATCTCCCGGATGATGCTGTTGAACAAATTCTGCAGGACAGCAGTATCGCGCAACGACTGCGACGAGCATCCGAAGGCTTCGACAACCCACTCGATTCCGCTCATGGCAGCGGGTGGCACTACACCTGGGGCTTTCCGCATTCCGGGCAGAATTTGGCGCTGCGCGGGATGGGCTTGCCGCATTCGCTGCAGAATTTGGTTTCGGCGGCGGGAGCTCCGGGCGCCGCTCCACCGGCGGGCGCCGAAGTCGATTTCTTCACGGCGTCCATCATGGCCTGGCCCATGGCCACGCCCGCGCCGAGACCGGCACCCATTCCTACCGCGCCTCCGCCTTCATTTGCGGCCGCGATGGGGATGGCCTGCGCCACCTGATATTGTGTGAACTTGCCCATATCGCCGAGCACGTTCATGCTGATGCGCTGGTCGAGCACTTTCTGCAATTCGTCCGGCAGCGAAAGGTTTTCGACCACAAAGGTGTCCAAGGTGAGTCCATATTCCGTGAAGGCCGGTTTCAGTTGTTCGCTGATTTTTTCGGCAAGGGCGCCTTGATTCGCGGCCATATCGAGGAAAGGCACCTGACTGGCGGCGAACGCATCGGTCATCTTGGCGACAATGGTGTTGCGCAACTGGCCTTCCAGATCCGCGACGCGATATAGGTCGCGAGTGCCGCTGATCTTGCTGTAGAACGACTTCGCGTCGCTCAAGTGATAGGAGTAAATGCCGAAGCCGCGGAGACGAATCGCGCCGAATTCCTTGTCGCGAATGGAGATGGGATTCTGCGTGCCCCAGTGCTGGTCGGTCTGAATTCTCGCGGAGAAAAAATACACATCAGACTTGAAAGGAGACTTGAACGCTTTGTCCCAGTTCCTCAGATAAGTCAGGATGGGCAGCGTTTGCGTCGTCAGCGTATAGAGTCCCGGGCCGAAGGCGTCCGCAACTTTTCCTTCATTCACAAAAATCGCGGCTTGCGAATCGCGGACGGTCAGCTTGCCGCCGTTCTGGATCTCGCGATCCTGCATGGGGTAGCGGTAGGCCAGGATGCCTTCTTCCGGCTCAACCCATTCGATGACATCGATAAACTGCTTGGTGATGAAGTCGCGAAGGCTCATGAGAGGCCTCTCTTCCGGCATGCTCGTAAGCAAGAATTGCGGCCGGTGAAAGCGATGCTACGGTGCAGCTTGCGGCGTGTCAATGGTGCGCATAAGAATGCAATTGCACGAATATAGCAGGGCGCTAAGTGTATAAAGCATCGGCGCTACCCGCCATAAACTTAAGGAGATACGCACCTCTCGGAATTGCGGACATATTACCGTCGGGTCGTAAAGCCCCGTCCTTTAGGGTGGGGATATATATAAGACCCGTTAAAGACCATACTTGACGGCGTAGCACGTTTGTGATACGCTCTATCAATGGATAAGAAACTCCGTGCTGTTCGCATCAAACAGCGGGACTTCCGGAGAGCTAGCAAGGCTCGCCAAGAAAGAAGACGAAACCGTGAGTTTCTTTGATCCAGAAAGCCATGACCGCGGGCCACGCGCCCGCCGAAGCTGTCTCCTCTGTGCGGTCGCCCCTGGTCAGAGGGTAGGTGCGCAGTCGCCGGGGGGAGGTCTATAACCCTGCATATTTTCTCCGGCGCTGAGAACCAAATGGAATTGCGGATTCTTTTGCTACCAAAGATCGCACCGCCGAAAGGCTTTCGCCTCCCGGGCCGCAAGAGCCGAAGCTCGAGGCTTCTCGAACCTCATTCGATGCTTACTAAGCCCCTTGCTACCTGGGCGATGGATAAATCAAGATTTAGCTTGACTTCTCATGGGGCAGGTTTAACATAAGGCGTATTGGAGGGTGATCCCGTGCCATCCACCACGACGAAGAAGTTCACTCCTGAAATTGATGCGCAGCTGTACGAGGAGATGGTTGCGGTTGCCAAGCAGAACGGACAGCCACAGCGCTACGTGCTGGAGCGGGCATTGGAGTTCTACCTCCACAACGTGGTTCCATCCCATCGCCTAGTCCGTCCGGAGGTGCTGGAGGCTTCCCGCCGCTCCAACGAGCAGTACCGGAAGTTGTACGAGAAGCTGGCCCACAACAAGTAAATGGCCCAGCGTGTCTACCTCACGGTAGCCGAAGTCCTAGCCATTCATCATCGGCAGAGCGAAACCTACGGCGGTTCCCACGGCCTGAGAGATGTACGGGCTTTGGAGGCCGCCGTTTTCCGCCCTCAAACTGGCTATTACAACAACCCGGCAGAAGAGGCCGCGGCCCTGATGGAGTCGCTGGCGAATAATCACCCCTTCCTCGACGGCAACAAGCGCGTCGCATTCGATGCCACTCACACCTTCCTACTGATGAACGGCTTCACCATCGAAGCAGATCCCGTAGAAACCTACGTTTTCATGGTCGACGCGATTGCCGAAGGCAGGTTTCGCTTTTCTGTGATCCTCGATTGGCTCAACGGCCACATCAAAGCTCTATAGCTCCTCGGTTGACCCTCACGACATTCTGCGTTGCGTGCGAGGGAGCCACTTTTGACGAGCGATCCGTCGAGGCTTGTAACCCAGCAGGGTGCAACGATCTTGCTCTGGGAAGGTGGGATGCTAATTTGGTCGCTGTGGGCCCCACCTATGCTCTTACCGGGGAACGCGTCCAATCCTGCGCCGAAACTCGCGATCTGGCGGATTCCATTTTGTTATAATCGTCATCAGGGCATGCGGATCTGTGAGTCCCAGAGCGGAACAGGTTCGAAGTTGTGCGTGACCACCCAGATTGAGGAGATGGACGAATCGCTGACCGAACTGTGGAGGGCCTTGGCCGTGCAAAGTTAGTGTATACACCGCCTGCCGAGTTTCTCCAATAAATTCAGACACTTACCCCCTTATGTGCGGTGACCGCGGTAAACTCACGCTAGCGCAGCGGTAGTGACCGGGTCTACCGTGGCCACCTTCCTGATTTCTGTGACGGCTGCCTTCAAACGCTCACCGGCGAGATGCGAACCCTTCCATCCAAATGCTCCGGAACGAACGTGCGACTTGAAGATCCAATTGTGTCTTGCCAACATGGCCTCACGCACAATTTTGGCACACGGAAGCCTTCTTAGGACAATGGGACAATCCAGGCACCGCCGTAGTGCAAGGCGCGCCGGACCAAAATCAGCCCCGATGGGATGGTTTGCATGGAAATAGCCGAGATCCTGCACCAACTCGAAAGAGCGACCGGAAAGTTCCCGCGGACGGGTGTGGCTCACGGTCCATTCCGTTCACATTGATGATTACACCTCATTACCAAGAATCTGGCGCAGGCCGAAATTACAACGTTCGCGGACCGCTTCTGGCGAAAGATTTCTTGCCGCGTCGATCCGAGCAGCCTCACGAATTTCGTCGCTGACTTCGCCGAAGAGTTCTTCTGCCGCGCGCTCAATTTTCCGGCTGTTCTTGGATGAATCCGCCGTTTGACCTTCGTGTTCCATTCCGCGCTTAACACTTCCAGTTGCGCGCCGAATGTTTCCAGCGTGTCGTGAATGTAGAGAATGTCTTTTGCGAATTTCTGACGTGTCCTCTTGCTGCGAATCAATATCTTGTGCGCGAGGAACCCAACCGGATTGGCAATGCGTACTTGTTTCGAACTGGCTACGGGATACCCGTTGTGCTCGCCGATTTCAACTGTCCAGGGGTCATCAAGCAACATTTCCAGATGACGCAGTTGTTGAGACACGACCCCGGCGATTCGTTTAGTCGCTTTTGGCTTTCCGTCACGTCCTTCGTCCGCACCGAAGAGTGGCGTTAGAAACTCTGCGTAGAATCCTGTTTCGGCGTCCCGCAGTCGATAGTGCGCTGTCGGCGGCTTGTCTTGCCCCAGCCGCTCTTCTTCGAACCCATTAGCGACCAGCCGCTCTCGGAGGTCATCGCCTTGCACATTCAGCCGCGCGGGAATGGCGACGTCCGTGTCGAGGGTCCCGATCGGGCCATAAGCGATCTCCTGAGCGACAGGGTGAATCCGATACAACCGGTGTGCCCAACCACCAACGATGACAACTTCTCCAAGCCACGGATTCAGGGCATCGATCAACCGAGCAAATTCTTCGTTCTCAGCGTGGCCATTCACGGGCGTCCCTTTAGTAGAGCGGGAGCGAGCACTCGTTTCCAAATTTCGCCGGCTTGTTCCTTCCCTCTTGTCGGATGATTCGACACATCGAGCCACACCTGGAGAATGTCGGATACCGGAATGCCGTTGTGTCGCACCGCCGAGCGAAACACTGCCTCTTTGTTTTCAGGAATTCGAATATACGCATCCGGCGGCCCTTCGGGCTGCCCGGCCGAGAGGCCAAGATGGTCCAGCGCGAGTGCGTCGAACTGTTCCAGGTAAATATGCGGCACCGCACCGCGAACAAAACCGAATCCGAGCGAATCCGCCGCCGCGAAAAGTCCAATGCAGATCCGGGGACGGGGGCTGCCCAACCGGACACTTCGTCGCTTTCCCTTTCGCTCGAGCCTCGAAAGATAGGACCGTACGGCGGATTGAAGTTGATCCTTGCCGCCCCGGATAATCCAACGGACGGGAACTTCGCGCGCGCTTCGATAGCTTGCGGCGAGCCAGCGCCGCATCAGTTCCTCGACCCGAACCAATCGCAAACGCTCTTTCGACTCATCCAGAAATGCTTCGCTCGACAACTGTCGCAGGAAACGGGATGCGCTCATGGCCGAAACGCCGCCAGCCTCGGCAAGTTGCCTTCCGCTTCGATACTCGCCGCGTGGGACCGACAACAGCGATTCCGGGAGGTTTTGTCCCAGCAATATTTTCAGCATCCATTGGTTCAGGTCTGAGAATAGGTCAGAAGGGGATTCCCACGGAGCACGTAACTCTACCTCCGGGGAAACCGATCTTTCGGAGTTGAACTCTTCCAAGCCGAACCCATGAAAGGATCGAAAACCTTGCGAGTCCATCATCCCAATGCCGACATCCGGAACATGGCTGACCGCGAATCGTTCGACCTGCTCGGCAACCGAGGGCGAAATATACGGGGAACCGACGATAGCAACTGGTATAACCGACTTCGAAAGATGACGCGCCGCTGACTGTGCTTGAAGGATGCCTTGCGACAAGAGGGGAATGAGCCGGTCCGGTCGGCTCTCCGCAGACCGTTTCACCTCGATCACATATTTCCGTCTCCCGGACTCTGCCAGCAAATCCGCTTGCCCGCCGCCTGGCTGTTCTTCGACACGCCAACCGGCCCGGCGGAAAAGGTCCACAACCAGAGATTCGAATTCCCTCTCTGGCTGGCGTGCCCTGTCGTGATTTGGCGAAGGCATGGGCTGTACCCTGGCCATGTTCCGTATCATGGCCGTGTTATGTACCGTGGCCATGATACATGACCAGGGTACACCCGTCAACGGTTAGCGGAAGAGCTAACGCAACCCTCACCAGCTCACCGGCTAAGAAGGCCCTGGAAATTGTCGATGGCCATCTGCCCTCTACGTTGCACCGCAATCAAACGCGTTTCCTTGCTAGCTGAAAGCACAGCCGCTCGAACGTGTGATGTCCATTCTTGCCGGCAACTTGGGAGAGCGCGAAACGTAGATACTGCGAAGCCTGCTCGCGTTGGCCCCCGACCCAGCATCCAGGCAAGCCGCTGCTGCAGGCCTTTGCTTCCTTCATTGAGAATAACGGCGTGCCGTGGCACAACAACGCTGCGGAAAGAGCACTTCGACACTTGGCAGTTCAACGGAAGATCTCAGGCGCGTTGAGTGAGAAAGGCGCCGGCAACTACCTCCGTATCCTTTCTATTGCGCAAACTTGCCGCTTCCAGCGAAAATCCTTTCTCGGCTTTCTCCTGTCGAAATCTACAAACATCGACGAATACAGATAACGGAGCGGAGTGCATCCGGACTGGGTTACCGACCCCTGGAGATAAACTTAACCCACACTCTGGCGAAACGGCCGTGGATTGACGCTTACGACGCTCTGACCATGGCGCATCCTTAAAATCCTTAACGCTCTGTGCAACAGGTTTCCAATAAGTAGTAGAATCAATGTGGAGGAGTGGCAGAGTGGTTGAATGCGACGGTCTTGAAAACCGTTGGACTCGAAAGGGTCTCGAGGGTTCGAATCCCTCCTCCTCCGCCACTAAATCCCAAGCGCTCTTAGATTTAGAGACGACTGGCAATCTCTCTGGCGAGCATAGCCTTTATCCCAATTTATCCCAATCACCGAATTGCCTGCCCCAGCGGTCCGCGAAACCGCCTACTCAGTGTGGCGGATTACTTCCGTGTAGTCGTTCGTCCGATTGCTCGCCGGAGTGGAACCATAACAGGTGGTCGATTGCGGGACGAACCGTCTCGGAATCGTTCACAGACACTTTGGCACCGGCAACACTCCCGCCGTAAGTTCCGGCCTGACATGCATTTCCAAGCAGACCGGTATGGAAAGGGACGTGCTCATATCGCATTCCGATAAGAGAGGCCGAATGGGTAGGGAACGAACCGATCTTCTGCGTGGCACGTTAGACCTCCTGATCTTGAAAGCGCTGGCACTGGAACCATTGCATGGAGTCGGTGTGTCCCGACGCATCACACAGATTACTGCCGGTGCCTTTCGAGTGAGTTTTGGCTCGCTCTTTCCCGCTTTGCACCGCATGGAAGAGAAGGGTTGGGTCCAAGCCGAATGGCGCGCCTCGGAGAACAATCGCCGGGCCAAGTACTACCGCCTGACTTCCTCCGGTCGGGCACAGCTCAGGGCCGAGGAACGGGA
>QHZB01000347.1:0-723 GCA_003224525.1 Acidobacteriota bacterium
TAGAAATTGTTGTAATGGGTGACGTCTTCGAAGGTGTTTTGCTTTTCCGTGGTGCTGAACGGGCTCTTGGCGAGGCCGGTGAGCTTTGTCGCGGCAAGGGCAGTTTGCGACGGCCATGCCAGGTCGCACAATCCCGCGCCCGTCGCCGCGGTGGCACCAACGATGCCCATGGCGCGGAGGAATTTGCGGCGGTCCAGATAGACCGACTTGGGCGTGATATCGGCGTACGTCAAATTTGGGGTCTTGCGGATCAACATCTCTTTCCTCCCGATCTCCTGGGGCGCTCTGGCTTCACTATGATATTACGTATATCTATCTAAATTCGATGCTGGAATTTGGCCAGCCGGCGTTCGCCTTCATTCCGGGAGCCGGACAGGCCCATTCCTGCGCTGCTTAGTGAGAGTGGTCTGCCCCAGAAAAGTTACAGGGAAGATTGCGGCCATTGAGAGGAGTATTTGCTTACGGGGCTAACCGTGGAGTTGCCTCAATACTTTCTGAGCTGCTGCAACGCCGTGGTATTGGGCTTCCTCGAAAATGGAGATGCCGCTCAAGTCGGAGTTGGCGAAGAGGATTCGGCCATTGAGGCGGGACAGGCGGCGCCTTTCTTCGGAGAAAATCGAACCGACGGCGGGGCGGATCATGGCGTGGCCCATGCGCATGATGTCGATCCGGGAGACGCACTGGCGAATGTCGGAGTGGACGCGCTCGAGGTCGTGGAGAATG
>QHZB01000347.1:747-1095 GCA_003224525.1 Acidobacteriota bacterium
CGACGTGGGTGCGCAGGCTCTGATGCATGGCGTCGACGTAGCCGAGCGTCGGGGAATCGAGGAAGACAGTGTCCCAAGAAGGTTCCCCTCCGTGGGATTCGGGGTAGCCATCGAGCGTGAGGTTGGCGGTGAGCCAGGGGGAGTAGACAAAATCACGGAGGCGCGGAAAATTTTCCAGAAGATAGGAAGCCAGAAAGGTGGGCGCGGCAAAGATGACGAATTCGGCTTGAAACTCTGTATCGGCGGCAAAGACGCTTGCGCCGCGGCGCGTTTGCGTGATGCGGTGCACCATCCGGCTGGCGCGAATGTTTTCGCCGACGCGTTCGAGGAGGCGGCGCGTGATCCAGC
>QHZB01000198.1:0-35872 GCA_003224525.1 Acidobacteriota bacterium
GAAGCCAAAGAACACAATCTGCCTCTGGTTCGACAAAGACGCGCATGAGGCGGCGCGCTTCTACGCCGTCACCTTTCCGGATAGTAAAGTAACCGCGGTTCACGAGGCTCCCGCTGACTATCCGGGCGGCAAGAAGGGCGATGTGCTGACGGTGGCGTTCACCGTCGTGGGCATTCCCTGTCTCGGTCTCAACGGCGGCCCGGCGTTCAGGCACAGCGAGGCCTTTTCCTTTCAGATAGCGACGGAGAATCAGGAAGAGACAGACCGCTACTGGAACGCGATCGTCGGCAATGGCGGCACGGAAAGCCAGTGCGGTTGGTGCAAGGACCGCTGGGGCCTCTCCTGGCAGATCACTCCGCGCGCGCTAACCGATGCGCTTGCGGCTGGTGGCGGTGAGGCAAAGCGTGCCTTCGAGGCGATGATGACGATGAGGAAGATCGACACTGCCGCCATCGAGGCAGCGCGGCGAGGCTGACGCGAACACGCTGTGACCTTCAGAGAAAGCTGCCGGTACCATTAACCTCTACACTGCGCGACTGATCGGGCGGAATCGGCCGATGCGGATATTGAGATGACTGGGCGCAAAGCATTTCCGGCCATTCTACGACTACGGGACCGTAGCTACAGAAAACCGATTGAGTAAAGTGCAGTGGAAGACCCTTAGGGCTTTGCGGACGGCGGCTGCCAGAGCTCAATCTTATTCCCATCCAGATCATAGATCCAGGCAAAGCGACCGTAGGATTCATTCATTCGTTTGGCGTCAATCTTTACTCCCTCTTGTTTTAAGCGGTCGAGCAAAGCATCCAGATCGTCCACGATGTAGTTGACCATGAACGGTGCGTGGCTGGGATCGAAATAGTCAGTGGAGGTGGGAAAAACAGTCCAAACTGTAACGTGTTCCTTTTGCGGGTCGTCGTGTTCGCGCCACGGAAGCATCACGCCTTCGCCTTTGTCAGCGAGTCCAAGATGCTTCGAATACCATTCGCGCAGCTGATCACGATTAGCGGATTTGAAGAAGACACCGCCGATTCCAAGGATGCGCCCGCGCTGCTCCATTTTGACAAGCGGCTTCGACTTTTCAGGTTGCGGAGATTGCACTTCCTGTCCTCCTTTTGAGCAGATGAGCAACAGCGAGCCGAGCGCAATTGTGCTCCAGGGTATTCCTTGCATGTGTGGATTATACAAGTTTCGATTCGAATGGAGAAAACGGTTCGCTCAAAGTTCGCCGCGATTCACCCTTTCTAGATCGCGCATGAGGTCTCGAACTGGCTTGGCATCGCCCGTAGAGAACCAGGCTTGCGGGATCGCAAAGTATCCTAGGTTGCGTGTTCATCGGCACTAGGCGCGAATGACTCCTGCAAAACGCCGTAGAAATCCGCAAAATAGTGCCATCCTCGTCGCCCTACTAGTCGTTGCGTAAAGGACCGCTTGCGGGGGCGGCGACGCCGTGCGAACGCGAACGTCAAATAGCGCCGAAGAAAGCCCGTCATTTTTCTCTGAAGATCACACGAACACGCCGAAACGTCCTTATTCGTCTTGATCACGCGCCACTCGTCCCTTCTGGGATATGGTAGAAGCGAGTTTTAAACACAATGGATTGTCGGCGACTACTTCGTTTTAGGCCGTCCATGACCGGTTGTGTCCAGGTCGGTGTAAACAAGAATTAGTCCGCAGAGGGGTACCCGATGAAGCGCACGTGGACGATCATAGGGGTAGGCGACGTGCCGGGCAGCTTGAAATGGTACCGGGCGCTGTTCGGTCAGCCGGCTACCCTTCCTGCCCATGATTACTTTGGGCAAATCCTCGATTCAGATGGAACTGTCTTGCTCTGCCTCCACGAGTGGGGTGCCCACGAGCATCCCTCATTGATGAGCCCCGATCACGGGACACCCAGCAACGGGCTCCTGTTGTTCTTCCGTGTCGATGATTTCGACCTGGCGCTTCAAAGGGCACGCTCTCTCGTCACTCAGCTCGAAGAGGAGCCACACGTGAATCCGAACACTCAAACCAAGGAGTTCTCGCTCCGAGATCCGGACGGATATTACGTTACGATCAGTGCGCTCTCTGCGGCCTGACAAGGCGCTGCAACTGCCGAGCGCTGGCCGGGGCTTCATAGGGCAGCGCCGCCCGACCTCGCTCCCCTCGCCGGGCGGCTCTTGCCGTCTGATCGCCCATTCCATTAGGGAACGTATCGCGGAGTTTCGATTATTCTGATGATGTCACGCGCAAACCGGAAGTCGGGCCGACTCCAGTCCGCGCGGTCGCAATGTCTGACCATCTTGGAATTAGCGGTGGGCGCATCCGGGCCAACAACAGAGGCGTCGTTTTCCATCCTTAAGGCTTGAGCAGCCCCACTCGATCCGGCGGCTTCTAGTTTCTGCTTTTTTAGCTGACTCAATCTAACATATCCACTCGTTGCGTGCGAGCGGTGTAATGTCCTCCCATGCTGTTAACGCTTGCGGGTCGGATGTAAGTGCTTTTTTTAAATCTGCGGACACTTCGTGTACCACACCGCTAGAAATCTTTTTTTGCGTCATAGATAAGCTCGCCTTTCGTAAGCCCAGCAGCGCGAGGATCTCTTGCTGAGCAAAGAATGTGGGTCGTTCGGCCATTCAGCGAGTCCTGACGCTCAGGTTAACTCGGCGCTTGACTATCCATTGCGGTCGTGTGACGGGCAACTCTTCCGTAATCGGACAAAGGAAGGGTTGCCGACAATACGGGAGTCAGGAATTGCAGCCTTGAACTTTCAAGGACTTCATTACCGCATTAGCGCCGCGAGTCCGGTGGCACTAGGTTGTTCGCACGATAGTAGACCACAAGCTGGCCATAGTGCTCGCCGCTGTGCTCGATGGCGACCATCCAGATGGAGGAGTTGTGGGCCAGCCGGTTCCCAAAAAACTTTGATGTATTGTCCAGTCCCGCGTCGCCCTGCTGTTGAATCACTTTTGCTCCGTCCGCGACGGCCTCCTGCACGAACTTGACCACGTCGGCCTTCGTCTTGAAAGCGTCGCGCGAAGGATTGTCGCCCTCGCCGAAGTCAGGCCCGACGTTTGATCCGGAAATCCTGCGTATCAGGACGAAATCCAGTGCGGCGGCATGGAGAAGATTCAGGGCAAAGGTGCGCTGGTCCTTCTGCAGCTTGAAGTCGTATTTGTCTTCGGGAAAATCCTTCGCCATCGCGACGAGTTTGTTCCCAATGTCATTCCACCTGTCCAACATCTCATCGGATCGAGAGCGCGCCGGACTCGGAGCTTGACTCTGCGTTTGGGCCTGACTGTTAGGACTCATTCCGACGGCAGCAAGCAGAGTGGCCGCAACTAGCGCAAGTGAGGACCGTTTCATTGTGGATTGCTCCTTATTTTGATCTGCTTTCAGGAATTCCCTTGGAGGTTAGACGGAACGCTACTCCTAAAGTTTTGAGCAAATTTTCGGATCAAAAGTCGAAAAACTTGCATGTGACTGGAAGGATTGATCCAACACTTGGATGGCACCCGAGTAACGCGTTTAATCGCCTGCAAATCGCAGCCGAGTTGGTGTTATCGTCGTGAAAATGATCATCAGGCACGTTCGTGCAGTGGAAGGACGTCCCCCAGAGGTCCCCACCGGCTGGCAGAAGCAAAACGCCTATCCTTCGCCCGATGGGAAACAGACCCTCTGGGTGGAGAGTCTAGGCGAGTTCACCATGGGCTCAAGGCACTACGCCTTGCGGATTGGCAGCAGCGCCCTGACTTTCGAGAATGCGATACCACTTACTGTAAGGTTCCTGCAAAGGAAAAATCACGCATCGATTCCCCGGATTACTATCAGCCCTGGTCGTGCGACAGTCGCTCGCTTCTGATCTGCCCTTACGGCAGTCCGCCGACCTTGCTTGACTTGGACAACCGGCGGGCCCGCGAGCTGCGCGTCAAGAAAGGGAGTTTGTTGACCGCCTTATGTTCACGGACACGCCCGCTGGCGTTTCTCGCGCCATGGGAATGGGCGCGTCCGGGAATAGCGGGCGAGAAAGCGTGTTTTGTGCCCCTTGACGGCGATCTATCTCCCAGCTTGGTTGTGAGCGGACCTGTGGCTTTTTCATACGCGGTCTGGTTGGGAGACCTGCTGTTGCTTCTTGAGCAAGATCCTTGGTCGCATCGCGCTACGCTCAAATTGCTCGACCCAATCCGCTCGCAGCCGGTCGCAGAAGCGGACGTGAGTCCGGATCGGCTCCTGGCGTACGACAGTTCGCGAATCCGGCAACTCAAGATTGGTGGGTTTAGATCGGCAGATGGGAGGGGCAGCTGGGGCACAGCGTTTTTCTCCCTGGACGTCTGGAGCAGCTGCCACTATGTGGAATCCAAGAAAGCTCTGGTGATGAAGGTGGGACGTCCGGTAGGTGAACCTCAGAAGGAGCGCGGTTGGCTGCGGCGTGCGTACGAAGTTCCCATCAAGTTTGTATGGGTGGAAGTCGCTTTGGATTTCGAGGGCTAAGCGCCCGGCCAGACCAAAGAAAGCCGATTGCGGGCGGATGACGGGCCGGAAGTTATGCCAGGAGACCCTCAACCTCCGGATAGGCCGGCCATCTTGCCAGAACCCCCACCTGTAACTCTTCACCGGTCGATTGTTCCACTTGCTCGCTAGCTGCTAGCCGAAGTTCCACGTTGGCGATTGAATGGAGAAGAATCGCGGCACGTTTGCTCGTAAGAGGCACAAGGCACGTCGCAAGCCGAGTTCGGAAAACGCTAAAGCGTGAATATATATAATGACCCTCGTTCTCCGAGGCGCGGAGCGTTTATACTCAATCCGCTTGGTTTCGGGGGAGAACATGGCAACCGGCGCAATTCGCCACGGCAGTTCCCGCCCCGACAATCTCTTTTTCCCCGGCGTGGTCAGATCTCGTGACCACTGGGTAGTGAACCGAACGCTCGGAGCGATGAGAAATCTCTTCTGGTTGAGAACATTGGCGTTTCGCGACACTGGATGGCCCATGAGAACGACAACATGAGCTCTCGCTACGGAAGCTCTTCTCGAAGACGTCCCATATCGTGAATGCGGCGAGAAAGTAGGCCTCGGTTTCAACCTGCCCATGCCGAAGCCCGTCCTGTTTGGGCTACGTGGGCTACAAAATAAGGAAAATGTAGTCGCAGCGTCACGCCACTTAACTCCAATTTGCAGAGGGAAATGGAGATCGTTGGGCGAGGACATTGGAACCACCGATCTCTTGGCACACAACCAGGATGTCGTCGGCACTTTTCTTCGCTGTAAGTTGTTGGCTTTAAAAGAAGTGGTCGGGGCGAATGGATTTGAACCATCGACCTCCTGGTCCCGAACCAGGCACTTGAATCTCGTAAACGCTTTATATGACATCGCTTACGAGACAAGGAGCGTTATTTCCCTCTTCTTAGCTGTACCTAATTTGTACCCAGCAACACTCACAAGTTGGCGCCGTGCGGGAGACCCGGACTTAACTGAATAGTTTGGGCCTGCTCGTTAGACGTGTTCGCCAACTTTGTGTGAAGATGTCTTTTGGGTTAAACGACCCACTTGGGGCCTGATGCCTTCCTCGCGATCCAGCCAATTTAGGTGCGTACTCCTCGCAACCGCAGTACCCGCCATTTGTGTGACGCTGCTTCTGAGCTCCGGGCTGGCCCAACAAAATCCCGCGGAAAAGGAGCCCGTCCGAGGCCAGCAGAGCGGCGTAAGCACGGGCGGCGCGTACGCTCCGGTGAAGGACCCACTTTCGCGACCGATTACGGCCGGGGGCTTTGTTGACGGCGCGCCGGTCATTTTCATTGAAATAACGCATGCGGCTGGTCTCGACATATTCCATCATCGCTCAGGAACGCCCGAGAAAAGGACGATTCTAGAGACGCCCGGATCCGGCGTGGCGCTGCTCGATTACGACACCGATGGCTGGCTGGACATTTACCTCCTGAATGGCTCGACTTTCCCCGGGCTGAAGGGCAAGGAAGCACCGCCGCGCGCCATGCTTCTGCACAACAACCATGACGGCACATTCACTGACATTACGGAAAAGGCCGGCGTCGCCAACGAACGCTGGGGCTTCGGCGTAGCCGTGGGGGACTACGACAATGACGGGTGGCCAGACATTTATGTATCGAACTTCGGCAAAAATCGGCTCTACCACAACAATCATGACGGCACATTCACCGATGTCGCGGAGAAAGCGGGCGTCACGCTCGGCGGCTGGTCGACCGGGGCGACGTGGGGAGACTACGATCATGACGGCTTCCTCGATCTGTTCGTTCCGGGCTATGCAAAGTTTGATCCTGATCATCCGCCGGTCTCCGGGAAGGGCGGACTTCCGCCGGGCTTCTGTAATTTTCGCGGAATTGAGGTGATGTGCGGGCCGCGCGGCCTGGCGGGCGAAGGCGATCACCTGTTCCATAACAATGGAGACGGCACCTTCACCGACGTGAGCGTAAAGGCTAAAGTTTCGGACCCTAAGGATTACTATGGATTCGCGTCCGTATTCGTTGACGTGGACGATGACGGCTGGCTCGACTTAGCTGTTGCCAACGACTCCGTCCCTAAGTACCTCTATCGCAACAAACACGACGGCACGTTCGAGGACGTGAGCTATATTTCCGGGTTCGCGCTGAATGACGAAGGGCGCGAACAGGCATCCATGGGTATCGCGGTGGGCGACTACAACCGCGACGGAAAAGTTGATTTCTACACTACCAATTTCTCCGACGACTACAACACGTTGTACCGGAACGACGGCGACGGCAATTTTTCCGATGTGAGCGCCCGCGCAGGAATTGCTGCCGTTACTCTTCCATTTCTAGGGTGGGGAACTGGATTCCTCGACTACGATAACGACGGGTTGCTCGACATATTCGTTGCCAATGGGCACGTCTATCCGGGTGTCGATTTACAGGACTGGGGCACAACCTGGGCGCAGCGGCCGCTGCTGCTGCGCAATCTGGATGGATCGAAATTCCAGGAGGTGCTTGCGGCAACAGGCAGTGGTTTGGCAGTTGTTGTTTCGGCACGAGGCGCGGCGTTTGGCGACCTGTTCAACGATGGTCATATCGACGTTGTGCTCAATAACATTGATTCGAAGCCCACTTTGTTGCGGAATGTGGTCAAGAATTCGAATCACTGGATCACGCTAAAGCTGCTGGGAGGCCCGAAGAGCCCCCGCGACGCGATCGGAGCTAAGGTATTTGTCACAACCGGAAGCGTGCGGCAACGCGGGGACATCTTCAGCGGTGGAAGCTATGCATCGAGTTCCGATCAACGCTTGCACTTCGGCCTTGGAGCGGCAGTGAAAGTGGACAGGGTGGAAATTCACTGGCCAAGCGGGGCGAAGGAAGAAATTACGATCCCCGCCATCGACCGCATCTTTACCGTGAAGGAAGGCAAAGGAATCATTGCGCCGTGACACGCTGGCCGAAAGCCGATGCTCAACACTACCGTTATCGTAACGTTGATTCCAAGCTCGCAATCGTATTTCTCTGTTTGGTGGTTTCGGTTCCGCTGACGCTCGTCGTCGGCCAGGAGCACGGTTCAACTCCAACGGCGGCGTCATCAGGTCCTCCCGGGAAGTTCGTGGATATTACAGCCCGCTCGGGCGTAAATTTCCAGTACCAAGCATCGCACACCTCGAAGAAGTATCTGCCCGAAACCATGGGGGCGGGAGTGGCGCTCTTTGACTACGACAACGATGGACGCCTGGATATTTTTTTTGTCAACGGGGCGCCTCTGAGCGATCCCACGCCAAAAGGTACGATTCCTCAGAAAACCGGACCGAAATACTGGAACCGTCTGTATCACCAAAAAGCCGATGGAACGTTTGAAGATGTGACCGAGAAGGCCGGCTTGCAAGGAACCGGATACGGTATGGGGGTGGCCGTGGGCGACTATGACAACGACGGCTACGAAGATCTCTACGTAACCGCGTACGGAGGGAACAAGTTGTACCACAACAACGGCGACGGAACATTTTCCGACGTGACCGCGAAAGCCGGGGTTGGCGGCAGCGGATGGTCCACCACCGCGGCGTGGTTGGATTTGGATGGAGACGGCTTTCTCGATCTCGTGGTGCTGCGGTACCTCGAGTGGGATTTCGACGACATCTGGTGCGGCGAGCACAAAGAAGGCTACCGCGCCTATTGCCATCCGGACTATTTCAAACCGGCGCGGCCGCTCATCTATCACAACAACGGAGATGGAACGTTCACGGAAGTGGCGGAAAAGCTCGGTCTTTCCAAACTCGCCAAAGGTCTTGGAGTGGCCCTGGCGGACTACGACCGCGACGGCCACATCGATCTGTTTTTTGCGAATGATTCGATGGTGGAATATCTGTATCACAACAAAGGCGACGGATCGTTTGAAGAAGTCGGATTGGTTTCCGAAGTGGCCGTGGATATTGACGGCCGCACTTATGCCGGCATGGGAGTTGATTTCGCCGACTACAATAATGATGGATGGCCGGACATCGTTGTCACGGACCTCGCCAATCAGCGGTATGCGCTTTATCAGAACAACGGCGACGGCACATTTACTTACGTGAGTACGCGATCCGGGCTTGCGGGGATCACGCTGGCACACTCGGGATGGGGCGTGCGGCTATTTGATTTCGACAATGACGGCTGGAAGGATTTGCTGATTGCGCAGGGCCACGATCTCGACACCATCGAACAGACGAACCCTAATCTGCGCTATCGCGAGCCAATGCTGCTGGCACGCAATACTGGCAAAGGATTCGTGGATGTGTCACAAAGCTCCGGCGAAGTGTTCAACCGATCCTGGGTGGCGCGCGGATTGGCGATTGGGGATCTGGACAACGACGGGCGGCTGGACGCCGTGGTGACGACGAACGACGGACCGGCGTATGTATTGCGCAACGAAACGCCTTCAGCGAATCACTGGCTGCTGCTCACACTCGTGGGGCACAAGAGCAATCGCGATGCGATCGGCGCCAATATAAAGCTGGTTACCGCAAGCGGGCAGCAATTCGCCACGGTTTCCACGGCGAGCAGTTATCTTTCGTCCGGCGATAAGCGCGTTCACTTCGGGATCGGGAAAGAAAGCAGCGTGGAATCCATTGAGATTCGGTGGCCGAGCGGGATTGTACAGGCACTCAAGAACATTCCGGCGGACCAGGTCCTGCAAATTGGCGAACCGATCGCGCCTGCGAACGCGAAACCCGCGGTGAAATGATGCGTGAGTACGGCAGCGATCGGTCGGGAATGCTCGGCAGGGCTGTGATGCTGCTGTTATTGGTTCCGTTTATATGCGCGCCGCAAACCGATAGCGAATATGCGCGAGGGGTAGCCGCGTTCCGCGCGGGAGACTACGCTTCAGCCGCGGATTTGTTCGCCAAAGCTGAACTGGCTGCTCCAGGGACGAGCGACGCTCTCATCTATCAAGCAAAATCGCTCATTCATTTGCAGAACTTCAGTTCTTCGGAAAGCGCGCTTCGCCGCTATATCGCAGTGCACACGGACTCGCATGAAGCTCTGTATCGAAAGTGACGTCCGCGGAGTCGCGGTGATGACGTCTTCGATCGACAAGAGCATAGCTTCGGAGCTCATCGACGGGGGAATTGGCGTGGTGTTCTGCAACGTGAGCCCGGCCGAGAAGTTGGTGAGCACCATTTCGATAGACTATCAACGCGGTATCGCGCAAGCCATCGAGCATATCGTAGGACTCGGTCACCGCCGCGCCGCGGTCATTGCTGGACCGGACGACAACCGGACGGCCATTACAATCAAGGACGCGCTGGTTGCCGGATTGAAAAAGAGAGACGTCAACCCATTACCAGTGATCAGCAGTAACTACCGCATCGATGCTGGAGCCTCAGCGGTACGTGCCATTCTTTCAACGCCGGGGAAGCCCACGGCGATCTTCTGCGGCAGCGACCTTATAGCCTTGGGCGCCATGAGCGTTCTCGAAGAGGCGGGTGTGGGGATTCCGGAAGACATCTCCGTTATCGGCATCGACGACATCTCCTTTGCTTTCCTGGCACGCCCGCCGTTGACCACCATCCGTGTTCCTCGCGAGCGGGTGGGGACGACCGCCTTCGAGGCATTGGATAGGATGCTGAAGCTCAAACGGCGAAAAGGTGCAGAGTACTATTTGGAAAAAGAACTGGTCATTCGCAGGTCGACCACGACTGCTAGGTAGATCAGTGTTAAACGGATGAGCGGCAGTCCTGGCACGTTGAAACCACCAGCGGGAAGATCAGCATGTTGCCGTTTATCGCGATTGAGGACCAGCAGTATCCAACCTATTTGGGTGGTCTGATTAACTTTTCATCGGGTTGCCCCGTCATTTTTCTTGTTTCAAAACCAATCCTCGCTTTCTCCAAATAGTTCACGATCTGAACTTCTAGTCCACATGGATTGCATCATGAAAAGCGTTCTGCAGAAGAATGGAGCCTTGACAAGCCATGTGAGGCTGCGTAAAAGAAGAGCGAAAGCAACCGGTTTCCGAAACCGATTGCATATTTAGATTCATGTAATGGGCGGATCGCGACGGAGCGTGAGCCATATGCGCGGAAGCTGTAAGTAGCGCCAAAGGAGATTGCAATATGAGCAAGGCTGATTACTCGCGCCGTGAGTTTTTACAGAGAAGTGCAGGAATAGCGGGTGCTTCCCTTATCGGCGGCTCCATTCTACTGGAGTCCGAACCTTTGATCGCTTTGCCGCGATTGAATGCCCCCAGTGACAAGGTTCGCTTTGGAATTGTGGGAGTCGGCATGGAGGGAACGGGACTGCTGACCACTGCCGTTCAGCTCCCCGGAGTGGAGTGCGCGGCCGCTTGCGATCTTTACGACGGGCGTCACGAACTGGCGCGGGAAATTGTTGGAAAACCGATCCGCACGACGCGACGCTACAAAGAGTTGCTCGATGACAAAGAGATAGACGCCATCGTCATTGCAGTTCCCGACCATTGGCATAAACAGGTCGTCGTGGACGCCGTGGGCGCGGGTAAGGATGTGTACTGCGAGAAGCCAATGTCGCACAGCCCTGCGGACGGCCTGGCGATGGTCGCAGCCGCAAAGAAGACGGATCGCATCGTGCAGATCGGCGCGCAGCGGACGAGTTCCGTCTTGTGCGCAAAAGCGAAAGAGCTTTTCGCAAGCGGAGCCATCGGTGAGCTAAGCCTTGTCGAAGGGAGTTTGGGCCGGAATGATCCCACTGGGGCCTGGGAATATCCCCCTCCAGCAGACTTATCTCCCGAGAACTTGGATTGGGATACCTGGCTCGGAACAGCACCCAAGAAGCCCTTTGACCCATTTCTTTTCGCGCGCTGGCGCTGCTGGAAGGAATATGGAACGGGCTTAGCCGGCGACTTGCTCGTTCACTTGCTCAGTGGGATGCAATTTGTTCTCGGAATCAATGAAGCTCCCAAACGAGCGTCGGCTTTTGGTGGCATTTACCGCTGGAAAGATGGGCGCAATACGCCCGACGTGCATCCGGTTCTGTTCGAATACGCAAACGTCCCGGTGTACATGCGCTTGACGCTGGGGACTGAAACCTCGGAAGTCACTCGGTTTATGGGTTCCAAGGGCATCATCGAACTTACAGAGTTTGGCCTCAGCTACACCCCTCAAGCCGGGATTGACCTGGCTCCCAGCTATTACTGCCACGGGCTCCCGAGCCGCCTGAAGAACACCTACTTCAAGCAGTGGCACGACGAGCACGATCCCAAACCGGGAGATGAGCCTGCCCCACAGAGCGTAAGTTATCGGGGCAACGACTATGATGATCTGCGGCCGCATCTCTGGAATTTCTTCCAGTCCGTCCGGTCGCGGAAACCGGTCGTGCAGGACGTTGTGTTCGGTCACAACGCAGCGCTCGGCTGTCACATGGCGAATGAGTCTTACTACCGGAAGAGCCCCGTGTATTGGGATTCCGTTTCGCAGACTATAAAGTCCTGACGCGCTGATTGGCACTGCTCGTTTACGAAACGAGATGGAAGCGCAATGGTCGGCAAGCCGCTGTTTAGCGCCAAAGAAAGGGGCTCCGTAGTTCTATGAAGCTTCAGAGGATCGTATTTGTGTTGGTGATGGTCATCTCGATGTTATCCGCCAGGGCGTATTCCCAAACCGGAAAATCCGCGAAAAGTACCTCCACTTCCGAATCCGTCAACGCTTTTCTGGGGCGCTGGGATTTGACGCTAAAGGCGCCAGATCGGGAGTATCCCTCGTGGTTGGAACTCCGCCAAGAGGGCGGACAACTGAAGGCCCAGATGGTGAGCCGCTGGGGAAACGCACGGCCGCTTTCCAAAGTTGCCCTCTCGAAAGGACGTCTTACTTTCGTTTCTCCGAAAGAGGAAGAAGAACGGCCCGACGATATGGTCTTCGAAGGAACCCTCGTCGGGAAGATGTTGTCGGGGACCACGACTGGGCCAGACGGAACCCCCTGGCAGTGGACCGGCCAGAGAGCGCCAGCTCTAAATCAAGAAAGTGCCCCGAAGTGGGGGAAGCCGATTTCCTTGTTTAACGGAAAAGATCTGACGGGATGGAGGATGGCAGGAACCGGTACGAGCTTGTGGAAAGTCGAAGATGGTAGCTTGGTAAGTCCCGGGAACGGTCCTGAATTGATCAACGATTCCAAGTTTGAAGATTTCAAGTTGCATGTCGAATTCAATTGCGGGGCAAATTCCAATAGTGGCGTCTATTTGCGCGGCCGGTACGAAGTTCAGATCGAAACCGACTCCATCGAGGAACCACCGAGTCACCACATGGGCGGGGTATACGGTTTTTTGGCGGCTTTGCCGGAACTGCCCCGCAAGCCGGGGGAATGGCAGAGCTTCGATATCACGCTGGTCGGGCGTTGGGTCACCGTCGTTCAAAATGGCCAGACCATCATCGATAGCAAAGAAATCCCAGGCATCACGGGCGGCGCCCTGGACAGCCACGAAGAACTGCCGGGACCCATTTATCTTCAGGGAAGTGAAAAAGGGCACGTAGCCTATCGCAGTATGGTCATCACGCCAGCGGAGAAATAGAAAGGATCAGCACGCCCCGGAACGGCTAATGACTCACTTCTTGCGCGACATTCTTCGCCAGCCCAACGAGTTACAACGGACAATCGATTTTCTATTGGGAGCGGGCCGGCCGGCCATGGACGCGGCGACGACTGCAATCCGCAGCGCTCGCCACGTCTACTTGACTGGAATCGGCAGCAGTTGGCACGCGGTACTGACTGCTGGGCCGTTGTTTCACCTTGGCGCCCGCCCGGTCTATATGCAGGACGCAGCGGAGTTGCTGCAATTCGCCACTATTCCGCCGGACTCAGCAATGATCGTAATTTCGCGCAGCGGTCGCAGCGTGGAAATTGTCAATTTGCTCGACAAAGTTCGCAACAGCGGCGTGACCGTTATCGGCATCACCAATTCGAATGGCGGGCCACTCGCAAAAGAGGCGCAAATTTCCATTGTGGTTCCCCTCGAGATGGACCACGCGATTTCCGTCAATACTTATTCCACATTGGCGGCGACAGTCGGGATTCTAGCGAGTGCCGTCGTCGGCTCCTGGAATGCCACTCTCGCAACCTCGCTCTCCCGCGTCGTCGGAAGGACAGCGTTGGCCATTCCGGTCTGGCAGGCGCAGATTGCGGACACGCCTTGGCTTGCACCTGGGGCCGTTTTTTACTTTCTGGCTCGTGGTTCCAGCCTGGGGAGTTGCCAAGAGGCCAGGCTCCTTTGGGAGGAAGGCCTCAAATCGCCTGCGACCGCGATGGGCACCGGCAGCTTTAGGCACGGCCCACAGGAAATGGTTAACAAGGATGCGCGCTTCGGCATGTGGATTGATGGGGAGCGTATGCGTGGGCAAGACCTAGCCGTGGCCAGGGATCTGAGACAACTAGGGGCATCCATCATGCTGATCGGCCAAGACCTGCCACAGGATGCTGGGAACCTTGTATTCCAACTCCCGGCCGTACCGCCCGACTGGCAATATCTCATCGATATCATCCCCGCACAACTCGCAGCCGAACGGCTGTCGCAGCTCTCAGGAGTTGATTGCGATTCCTTTCGTTATAGTTCTTTCATTGTCGAAGGCGAGTACGGCTTGTTGCGTGAAGAAGCTGGAACCCCCAAAGGTGAGAAATAACCCCACCCCTTGGGGAACTGAGGAACGAAACGAGATGCCGCGAAGGGAAATCGTGATTGGCGCCGTTGATATCGGCGGAACAAAGATAGCGGTCGGCATGGTGGATGACACCGGTAGGGTGTTGTCCAAGTTGGAGTCTCCGACCGACGCCCATCGTGGCTATTTAAATGGACTCGAGCGAATTATCGGCATGCTGCGAGAAACGGCACAGCATGCCGGCGTCCAGATCTCTGGCATCGGAATTGGATCCACCGGAATGGTGTATCCATCCAGCGGCGCCTTTGGCGATGTCGACTTTCTCCCGGGATGGCGGGGGAACAACCCGGTGGAAGATCTGGCGCGTGCGCTCAACGTGACCGTGGCTCTGGAAAACGACGCGGATGCTTCGGCACTCGGGGAGGCCAGTTGGGGCGCTGGAAGAGGCAAGCCCCGATTGGTTTACGTGACGGTGGGCACCGGAATCGGCGGCGGAATTATCTTCGATGGACAGCTTTATCGCGGCGCGGATATGGCCCATCCAGAAGTTGGTCACCACGTTATCGACCCATCCGGACCCCTTTGTACCTGCGGTTTCCGGGGATGTTGGGAATCGCTGGCGACTGGTCCGGCTATGATCGCATGGCTCAGAGCGCATGTAGCACACGACCACTGCTATCCCGTAGATCTGACCGCCGAACAAGTCTGCCAGCTCGCGCGACAGGGAGATGCCCTGGCTCGCCAGGCGGTTGAGCACGAAGCCTACTATCTGGGTCTCGGCCTGGCCAATTTGATCAATCTTTTTGTGCCGGACGTGATCGTCTTAGGCGGGAGCGTCATGAAGAGCGCGGCTCTCTTTCTTGACGGCATTCGCAAAGTAATTAGTCAAGGTTGCCGGTTCGTTCCGTTTGAGAAGACGGAACTGGACCTGGCCTCGCTGGGAGAGAACGCCAATCTCATAGGTGCAGCGCGGGTCTGGCACCATCGCTTCAAACAGGGAGTCGCTCGGCCTTCGTGAAGTACCGCCGCGAGCGGCGGCCATTTGCCAGACCGATCCAGCCATCCCCGGCGCCGCTGGACACGCAGCAATCAGTTGGGAGAGAGAGAAAGGCAACTCATGGTGAGAAGCCGCTATACGGTCAGCTTGGTGTTCCTTACTTTTTTCGTGATCTCCTTGCTGACCAATATCCTTGGTCCCATTGTGCCGGACATTATCACCAGTTTTCACGTGAGTCTGACTGCCGCGGGTTTTCTGGCCTTTGCCTTTTTCATCGCTTATGGAGTGATGTCCATACCTGCCGGTTTTTTGGTGGAACGATTCACCGAAAAACCTGTGATGGTGCTGGCCTTCTTGGCAGGGACGCTGGGATCACTGAGTTTCGCATTGTTCCCCGGATATCGCGTTGCCATCATTTCCTATTTCACCATCGGCGCTGGCATGGCCGTTCTGCAGGTGGCCATCAACCCGTTGTTGCGGGTCGCGGGCGGGGAAGAACACTACGCATTCAATTCGACTT
The DNA here is from genome assembly GCA_003224525.1 of Acidobacteriota bacterium. Classification (GTDB taxonomy): domain Bacteria; phylum Acidobacteriota; class Terriglobia; order Acidiferrales; family UBA7541; genus Acidiferrum. The sequence goes on from QHZB01000198.1 coordinate 15,565, forward strand.
TGGCCCAATTAGTTTTCGGAAGCGCATCATTTGTCAGTCCGCGAATTTACTCTTATCTTGTGCTAAATCTCAAGGATCCTTCGCCCGATCAAAATATCGTTTTGCGCATCCTGCGGTGGCTGACGCCCGCAGAATTGCCATGGGCTTCGATCTACTGGATTTTCGTTGTTTCCGCCATAACGATGGTGGTCGTTTTATTCTTTGCTAGGTTCCCAAAAGTTCAGCACACCGCCGAAGAGCGTGCGGGGTCTTTGAACATGTACCGATCCCTGGCGCGCCAACGGGTTGTGTGGCTTTACTTTGCGGCGATGTTTGCTTACGTGGGCTGTGAACAAGGCACCGCCGATTGGATGTCGAGCTTTCTGAACCAGTATCACGGTTTTGATCCTCATACCACGGGTGCTGCAGCGGTTTCCTGGTTCTGGGGCTTACTCACGGCGGGTTGTTTAGTGGGGATGTTATTGTTGAAGATCTTCGATAGCCGCAAGGTGCTCATGGGTTCATCCATAGGGGCTCTGTTCTCTTTGTCTGCAGCCTTGTTTGGATCCGCAAAGGTTTCCGTAATTGCTTTTCCCGCAGTCGGTCTGTTTGCCTCGGTAATGTGGCCTATCGTAGTGTCGCTGGCTCTCAATTCCGTCGAGGAGTTCCACGGTTCTTTCTCAGGCATTTTGGGTACCGGAATCATAGGCGGAGCGATAGTGCCGGTGATCATTGGGCGCATCGGAGACTACGCTGGACTGCGTAGCGGCTTGGCATTTCTCTATGTTATGTTTGGGTTTGTCCTCAGCGTTGCCTTCTGGGCGCGACCAGTGATCAACAATGCCACCATTCGTCTCAAGAAAGCGTCTGCTGAGCTTTTAGATTGATGGGAACTGTTTCGCAGAGATGCACTCAGAGTCCCCTGGCTGAAAAACTCTAAGTGCTTTATCTGGCATCGCTTAGGGACAAGGACCTTATATCAGTCATTGGGCCTACTAGCTGTGCCATTGTTCGCCGCAGCGTAGCACCCTGAAGGGCTGTCCTAACTTGCGGCATTCGTGGATGAATTCGTCCGGCGAAGCGCTATTGAATTCGAACATTTCGAAATGGCACGGTATGACCAGTTTCGCCTCCATGTCTTTTGCCAACTTAGCCGCTTCGCGTCCGAATAAATTGCCCGGAACGCGCCGTTCTAGCGCCCGTCCGTTAATGGGAAGGAGCGCGACGTCTGTTCTGAAGGGCCGCAGTTTTTCTGCCATTCCTTCGTATCGGACGGTGTCACCGCTGTGGTAAATCGTCCAGCCGCCGAATTCGAGAACATATCCCAAGTACTTCGCGCGACCGTGTTCATCTCGTTCCACTGTTTCGTGGGCCGACGCGATGCCGGAAAATCTGATCCCCGAGATTTCCACCGAAGTTCCATCGTCTACGCCAATCGGAATTGCAGGGTCAATCTTCAGCCGATCTGCCACAAATGCCCGATTGGCTTCCGCAACCACAAGTTTCAGGCTTGGGTTTGCCGCAAGGATCGGACGGAGTGTTTCCGCATCGAGATGATCCGTGTGGTTGTGCGTGGAAGCGGCGATATCCGCCATCGAGAGACGCGCGGGATCAATTACCAGCTCCGTCATCCGGACGTGAGGTTTGTCAGTTTGTTTGTACTTCTTGGTCAGCGAATCTGAAAGATAGGGATCGAGCAGGACGTGTATTCCCTGCCATTGCAGCAGGAAGCCACTCTGTCCCAGCCACCACAAACGAAAACTGCCGTCGCGCCGATCGGAGGCGTGAATGTCTGCGAGCAGCGCGACGTGGGACTGGAAAGGCCGGATCACGAGAGTCCAAGTTCTCTCCGCACAATGGATACACCGCTCACCATGTTGGCCAACTTCTGCCTTGCTGCCCAACGGGCCGTTTGACTGAGTCCGCAGTCGGGCGCGAAGGAGAGTTTCTCCGCAGGCGCGTACTTCAGGCAGAGGCGCACCCGCTCGGCGACATCGCCCGGGGTTTCGATGTAATAGCTCTTTACGTCGATGATTCCGACAGCCACGTCAATACCCCGATCCGCGATCTCGCGAGTCAGCTCAATTTCCGCGAACTCACGGCTTGCCATTTCCAGGTGCATTTCATCCACGGGCAGTTCGAAGAATGCCGGGAAGAGCGGCGCATACCGCCGCAGACCAACCGCGCGGGCTTTGTAATTGCCGAAGCAAAGATGAGTAGAAAGGCGGCATTGTCCGAGGATCGGCTTGACGGTCTCGGCAAAGATCTTGACGAAGCGGCGAGGATCTTCGCGGTGCCCGTAGCAACTCATCGAGGGCTCGTCCAGTGTGATTTCGCGGCAACCGCAATGCACCAACTGCTCAAGTTCTTCCCGCACAATCGGAATCAAGGCCTCAGTTATGTCCCAGCGGTCCTCGTAAGTACCGCCCGGATTGATTCGGCCGCTCAATGTATAGGGCCCCGGCACGCTGGCCTTCAACACCGGGCCGGGCGGCGCGACCTTCTGCAGCAGCCTGAACTCCCCCACCGCTCCCAGGCCGTGCTTGGAACGCAATTGTCCGGTGACCTCATATTTTCCGCGTTGATCGTGGGCGGGTGGGCCGAAACGGCGTGGCGAAGCCGGTGTAGAATCGAGGCCCTCCAGCCGGCCATAGAACGACAGGTTGAAATCGTAACGGGTCTGCTCGCCATCCGTGATGACGTCTAATCCTGCGGCGAGCTGATCGTGGATCGCGGCGATCACGGCGTCAGTGCGAAATTCTTCGATGTCGGCCTCACCGAATTGCTCCAGATGGGCGGACGCAAACTCGAGCCATCCCGGAAACGGATAGCTTCCGATCACCGTGGTTTGCAAAGGACGGCGTTGTTTTCCCCGATCTCGGCCCATGGAATTGGCTTCCGGCGAAACCGTCGCCTTCTTTCTTGCGGGACTCATTCGCTCACCGCCCAGCCGCCGTCGACTGTAACGATCTGGCCTGTGATCGGGCCGGAGTCACTGCGCAGCAGGAAGCAAGCGGTCTTGGCGACGTCCTCGGCGCTGAGCAAACCTTTGGTCAGAGGCTGTTTATGGGTCATATATTCTGTGATCTTCGGGTTTGCTTGCGCCCGGGCGCTCATCGGAGTACGCACCAGGCCAGGCGCAATCACGTTGATTCGGATGCCGTCAGGAGCGTAGTACGCTGCCGCGGCCATGCTCATTGCCTCGATCGCTCCTTTGCTGGCGGCGTAACCCACGGTCGCAAAGTGGTCGCGCTGCGGGTGACGCGCCAGCACACTTCCGCAATTGAGAATAGCTCCGGCTTGCGCGCATTTCCTCCACACGCCAAGTACCTCACGGCACATCAGGAATGTGCCTTTGGCGTTCACATCCATCGCCAGGTCCCAGGCTGCAGACTTGCATTCGTGAAGCGGGCCATCGCCGGCCGAGCGCGCGCTGATACCCGCCACGTTGAAGAGAGCGTCAATTCTCCCGAATCGGTCCAGGCACGCAGCAACAGCATTCCGGACCGCAGGCTCATCGCTTACATCTGCGACCGCGACGCTCGCTTCGCGCAGCCCCGTCGCCAGGGAACGGCATTCCTGCTCGTTTAACCCGACGACAAACACTGGATTTTCGGCTGCCCATAAGCGCGCTGTGGCAGCCGCAATTCCCGACGAGCCGGTGACTAGGAGTACTTCCTTCACTGCGCCCTATTCGAACAAGTGCTTGAGGCTTTGCCGATACGCCTCGTAGAACGTTTCCAGTTGCTCCGAGGCGCTGGTATTGCCGACGAACTGATGGCTCGGCAAAATGACCGGCTTCACTCCGCGCTTTAGCAGCGCCTCTGCGGCTGCACAGCGGATCATATTAATGATCATTGCGCCTGTGATCGTGGAAACTGGCCCCGTTCTCCATTCAAGCCCATCCAACTCGAGGACACAATCACCCGCCGGACAAAGATTGTCGATAACGAGGTCGGCGCACTCAGTAAGCTTCTTCCCGGAAGAGTGCGCCGCTTTCGCTTCTTCAGAGTGGGCCTTGGAAACGATAGCGATCACCGGCAATCCCCGCGCTTGAGCGCCCATAGCCATTTCGACAACTACAGGTCGAATACCGCTAGTTGAAATAACGATAAAGGCATCATTCGGGCCAAAATGAAAACTCCGCAGAATCTGCTCGGCGTAGCCCTCGTAATTCTCCAGATAAAGCGGGGCGCGCAAGCCATTGGCTCCGATAATAGCTGCATGATTCGAAAGTGCGGCCTCCACCAGGGCCACGAAGCCGGGGTAACAGCCTTGGCGCGGGGTCATCTCCTCGCACATCATCCTGGAGTGGCCGTTGCCGAAAAGAAAGACGAGCCCGCCGCGGGCCATCCGGTCCGCACACAATTCCGCCGCTTTCTGAATTACGTCTGCTTGCGTGCGCTTCAACTCCTGAAGCAGGTTCATGGCATGGTCATAGAACGCCGAGCCTGCCTGCTTGCCGGCGGGGACAGTGGTGTTGGGGGCTGGATCACGCACGGTTAGTTTTTGGCTCCTTTGCCGCAGGGGGAGGAGGCGCAAGGACGTCACCCTGCCCGCGCTGCGCGTCTTCGGCCATCTCCATATTGCCCGGTAGAATTGCACAAAGTGGGTATAATGCACAAACCATCGTGAGCGAAAAACTCACTAGCGCTGATTCTCGTGACCCGCTGGCAATTGGCGTTGACATTGGCGGAACCGCAATCAAAGCGGCTATCGTCGGAATACGGGGAAACCTGCTCGAGAGCTTTCTTGAACCCTCGCCGCCCACCGCCTCTGCCTTGCATGCCTTCGTTCATTCGGTTTTGAAATCCGCCAAGGCTCCGGTACGGGGAATCGGCATTGGCTGCAAAGGGATCATCGATGCCGGCTCCTCCCGCGTGAAGAGCTTGCCGGGAGACCTGCATTTCCTGGAAGGGCAGCTATTGAGCGAGGTGATCGCCGCTGGTGATGTGCCCGTCTGTGCCGAGAATGACGCGCGCACCGCGCTAATTGCCGAAGTGCTCTGGGGTGCCGCCCGCGGACGGCGAAATGTAGTCATGCTGACGCTGGGCACCGGGGTTGGCGGAGCGGCGTTGGTTGATGGCGTGATCCTTCGTGGAGCGGGGGGTGCCGCCGGCCACCTTGGTCATGTGACGCTTGATCCTCGGGGCGGGCTGTGTATTTGTGGCAACTACGGCTGTCTGGAGACGCACTTTTCGTCGCGCGCCATCGAATCGGATTATTGGGCCCACATGCACCGCGCCGCGCACGTGAAACTTTCGAAGGGCAGCACCGGCCAGCCGCCTGATACCGAGGCTATCTTCCGTGCTGCCGCCGAGGGTGACGAAAGCGCGTGCTGTGTCATCGATCGGGCGCTGGAGTATCTGGGGGCCGCGCTGGTGAGTTTCCTGCACACCTTCGATCCCGAGATTGTCATCCTGGGAGGCAATATCGCGGCTGCCGGACCGCAATTGATCGCTCCGATTCAGGACAAGATCGCGCGGCGGACAAAAATATTGCTGGGCCGGGAAGTTCCGATTGTATTTCAGAAAATTGTCGGCTATGGCGGTGTTGCCGGAGCGGCGGGGCTGGTTTTTCTGGAGCAGGGGTTATTGGCAATTTGAAGCGAAGATTGGGCACGCGTCCTGGGCGGAGTGAAATAACGGTCGCGGCTACAATGTGACTATGGATTCAACTACACAGACGCCCGGATACGTTGAGCAAGTGCGGAAAGGCTCAGCCCGCTACCTTTACCTGCCAGCGATGGTAGCCGCTATTGGCGGTTTGCTGTTCGGCTTTGACACGGCTGTGATTAACGGCGCGATCGTCTTCATCAAGCAACAGTTCGGGTTGAGCGACTCGCAAACCGAAATCGCCGCCAGCAGCCTTCTTCTGGGATGCGTTGTCGGAGCCAGCGTGGCGGCCTTCACCAGCGACCGCTTTGGAAGGAAGCGGGTCCTGCTGGGTGCGGCGGCGTTGTTCACAGTTTCTTCCATAGGTGCGGCGCTTCCGCGTAATCTGATTGAGTTTGCCGTCGCCCGGCTCCTGGGCGGTGTAGCCATCGGAATCGCCTCAACGCTTTCGCCCTTGTACATCGCAGAGATCTCGCCGGCACGGAAGCGCGGTCTGCTGGTGTCGCTCAATCAGTTGGCGATTGTCAGCGGAATTCTGTTGTCCTACAGCGTCAATTACCTGCTTACCGGTGCGGGACCCGCAAACTGGAGATGGATGTTCGCAGCCGCAGCGCTTCCCTCCGTGCTTTTCTTCCTAACGCTGCTTTTCATTCCCGAGAGTCCACGCTGGCTGATGCAAAAAAGCCGAGAGCAAGAAGCGGAACACTTTCTCGCGCAGATCGTTGGTCCGCAAGCCGCCGCCGGAGAAATTGAAGCCATCCGTGCCGCCATTTCAGAAGAGAGCGGAGACCTGCTGGATCCGGCGTTTCGGAAGGCCCTGCTCATTGCCATAGCGATCGCCCTCTTTAGCCAGTTCACCGGCATCAACACCATCATCTACTACGGCTCGCTCGTCTTCCTGGAGCATGTACCGCGCCAGACTGCCAGCACCGCGCTGTGGGCGAACGTCATTATCGGGGCGATCAATTTTGTGGCTACCATCGTGGGAATGCTTCTGATTGACCGCTCTGGACGAAAGCCACTCCTGATGTCGGCTTTCGCGGGAATGGCTCTTTCCCTCGTCGCTGTTTCAGTGGCAATTCATTTTCAAGCCGCGGGCGCAATCGTCTTGATTTTTGTCCTTACCTACGTGGCATGCTTTGCGGTCGGGGTGGGTACCGGGACCTGGGTGATGATGTCGGAAATCTGCCCAACGCGAGTACGGGGCCGTGCGATGTCGGTCGCTACCGTCGCCCTTTGGTGCGGGACACTCCTGGTTACTTTGACATTCCTTTCGCTGGTTAACCTGTTTACTGCTTCTGGTGTTTTTCTGCTCTACGCAACGGTCTCGATCGCCGCGTTCCTCTTTGTCTGGCGGAGGATTCCAGAAACCAAGGGGCGGACGTTGGAGGAAATCGAGAAGTGGTGGCTGGCTCAGAGGGGTTGACAGATCTTTTTGGGGCCTCTGGAAACGGGAAATGCCGAGAATAACAAACTGGTTTTTCAAGTCGCTCATCATCCTGTCTTTCGCAGTGGCCTTCCCACTCTCGATGAGGGGGGCCCAGAGAACGACAATTTCACTGAATGGGACTTGGGACATCGAGGATTCCAGAGAAGCGGAGGCGGTCCCTGTTGCATGGAACCACAAGGCTCCGGTACCGGGCCTGGTGCACTCTGCCAAGCCCGCCTTCCCGCAGGTAGACCTGTTCGATAGCAGGATGCTGATTCAGACCCGGGTCGGCGACGGGAAACTTCCCAAGAGCGCCATCGTCTATAACGCGGGCGTACCGCGGCAGGACCGCAACTGGTTTTGGTACCACCGCACGTTGGCAATCTCTACCACAAATAGCGTGGCCATTCTCCGTATCAACAAAGCGCAGTTCGGAGCAGCAGTTTGGCTCAATGGGATAAAGATCGGCGACCATTTATCCTGCTTCACGGCCGCCGTGTTTGACGTTAGCAAAGCAATCCGGCGAGGTCCGAACGAATTGATCGTGCGGGTCGGCGCGCACCCCGGGGTGCTGCCACCGACTGTTTCCGGCGGCACCGATTACGAAAAGCTCCGCTGGACCCCCGGGATTTACGACAATGTTTCGCTCACGCTCAGCGAAAATCCCGTGATCGAGAGCGTCCAGGTGGCCTCGAAGATCGCAGACAGCTCCATCTTAGTGCAGACTTCCCTGCGGAATTTTGGAAAGAACCCTGCGTCGTTTAACCTCACGTACCGGGTGCATGTCTGGAAGGAGAGCGTCACGGTGGCGAGTTCCGTGACCAAGGGCATCAGGCTCGCGCCCGGCGAAAGCAAAGTGGTTCTCCAGACTGTGGCGGTGGCGGGCGCACGTTTGTGGTCTCCTGAGTCACCCAACCTTTACGCGCTCGAGACCATCACCGGCGGCGACACTGCCACTACTCGTTTCGGCATGCGGGAGTTCCGCTTCGACACCGCCACCAAACGGGCCTATCTTAACGGCCGTGTCTACTTCATGCGCGGCTCTAACATCACGCTGCACCGGTTTTTTGAAGACCCACTTTCCGGCACTTTGCCGTGGGACGAGGCGTGGGTGAGGAAACTACTCGTCGAGATCCCCCACGAGATGCACTGGAACAGCTTCCGGTTTTGCATCGGCCCCGTCCCGGATCAATGGCTTGAGATCGCTGACGAAGCGGGTCTACTGATTCAGAACGAATACTTCGTCTGGACCGGCCATGATTGGCATGGCCCCGAAAACCAGGTCCATTTCAACACGGATCAAATGATCCGCGAATATACAGAATGGATGCGGGACAACTGGAACCATCCGAGCGTGGTCATCTGGGATGCGAACAACGAAACCTGGGACCCAACGTTCGGCGAGAAGATCATCCCTGCAGTTCGCGGCCTCGACCTTTCAAACCGTCCGTGGGAGAACAGCTACAACCCTCCCGAAGGTCCGGACGACCCAGTTGAAGATCACCCATACGAGCACCAGATCATGGCGGATGGTGGTCCGCCGTTCAGCATGACCACGCTGGAGAACCCGAACGGCGAGGCTCCTGGTGCACAGACGGGACACGCACTGATCCTGAACGAATACGGCTGGCTCTGGTTGAATCGGGACGGCACCCCCACCGAACTCACCAAGAAACTCTACCCGGCTCTGCTCGGCAAGGATTCGACTGCGCAGCAACGGCTGGCCCTTAACGCCTACCTGCTCGCGGGCCTTACGGAGTACTGGCGCGCGTACCGCCAGTATGCCGCCGTGCTCCACTTTGTGTATCTCGCCAGCAGCGATCCCGCAGGCGCTACATCGGACCATTTCCGCGACGTGAGAAAACTCGAACTTCATCCCGAGTTCCGCGATTACATGAGCAATGCGTTTGCGCCGGTGGGAGTTTACCTCGGTTTTTGGCAGCCGGCCGTCGAGGCCGCAAGCCTCCGGTCGTTACCAGTGATGCTGGTCAACGACGAGGATCGAGAGGTCGAGGGCACGCTTACCCTTGCGCTCGAAAATGCGAAGGGTGACCGAGTGGCAACTCAAACGGCCAAGTTCAAAATCGCACCGCTTGGTCAGGCGACCATTTACAACGATTTCAAGTTCCCACAAACCACTGGCGATTTCCTCTTGCGGGCTATCCTTGAGTACCAGGGAGGTGGCGTCGGCGTGTCCACGCAGAGTCGCCGCTATGTCAAGCTCGTCGAGCCTGAAAGAAAACAGGACTGAATTCTCGTGATCAACGAACCCATTCGAGTTGACTTCTCCACCGGCGAGCTGGCTGGCGAGGGCGTCGAGGAAGTCTGCCGGACCCTCGGGCAGCTTGAGGGCCTATTTCGCGATAAGGAAGCATGGGGCGTCATGAACGCCGCCCAACTTGTCTACCGTGTACAGATGTTCCGGCCGGTTGCGGAAGGCGTGGTTGGCGGCCTGTTTTGGGGAACCACCTTCGTCGAGCCGGGCCTGGTGGGCGATGAATACTTCATGACGAAGGGCCACTTTCATGTCTTGCGAAATCGCTCCGAGTACTACGTTACGACCGGAGGCGAAGGCGCCTTGATTCTCATGGATGAGGGGCGGCGGACACGCTTTGAACTCATGCGGCCGGGTTCGGTCCATTACATACCCAGCAGCCACGCGCACCGTGTGGCTAACACCGGATCCTCAGTGCTTTCCTTCCTTGCGTGTTGGCCGAGTGATGCGGGTCACGACTATGAATCCGTCCTTGAACATGGGTTTTCCGCCCGTCTGCGGCGAGTTGACGGATCTCCTTTCTTGGTCGAGGAGCCATGATCGTTCTCGCGGTCGATTTTGGTGGATCGCATATCAGCTGCGGATGGTGCGCGATAGCGAAATGCTGGCCTCCAGCACCTGCCGGTAGATTCATCCGGTCTGCTGCGGGCCAACCTTCCGGCCGTTTCGGCTTCCCTTCGCTCCGCCGCAGGAAAGGTCGGCCTTCCTATCAGCCGGTGTGAGGGGGTGGCCGTAAGCTTCGGTGGCCTGGTGAATCCTCGACTCGGGGCGGTGCTCTCGACAAACGGCCGGCAGATCAAGAAAAATAGTGGTTCTTCTTCATCGCGTCAGGTTCTGACATGTGGGTTTTGACAAGGTTGGGAGCCAAAGTGCTCGATCATGAGAGAAAAAATATGAAGCTCCGAAGGAAAATCGCTTGTACGATCTGGCTAGTCGTTTCCTTTGAGCTAGGGATAAGCGTTGCTGGCCAAACTAAACCTCAGTCTGAACTCAAGACACGCAATGTTGTTCTAATCGTAACTGACGGGTTGAGGTGGCAAGAGGTCTTCCAAGGGCCGGATCATTCGCTCATGAACCGTGAACATGGAGGCGTGGAGAATATCGACACCTTGCGCACTGACTTCTCGAGGGCTACTTCGTCCCAGAGCCGAGAAACGGTGTTCCCCTTCCTATGGAAGACGTTCGCACATCAAGGGCAGATTTTTGGCAATCAGGAGAAAGAAAGTATCGCGAGGGTGGCTAACCAATATGCATTTTCCTACCCCGGCTACAACGAAATGATCGCGGGGTTTCCGGATCCGCATGTTGATAAGAACGATTTTGGTCCCAATCCGAACGTTACAGTGTTCGAATGGCTGAACCGCATACCTGAACTGCAGGGACGAGTTGCTGTTTTTGGCACTTGGGACGCCTTTAAGGACATCTTCAACCAGAAGCGCAGTGGCTTGTTCATTTCCGCCGGATGGGATCCAATCGCACGCGCGGAATCCCGCGCCAGGCAGGCATTGATCGAGGATTTTTACAGCACGACCACGCGACTCTGGGACGACAACGTTTACGATGCGTTTCTGCAGCCGGTTGTGCTCGATTATGTGCAGGCGCACCAGCCCAGAGTGCTTTTCGTAGGCTATGGTGAAACCGATGAATGGGCTCACTCGGGACGTTACGATCTGCTGCTAAGGGCTGCACATCAGTTTGATAAATTTGTGGAGCAGCTCTGGAATACCATGCAGTCGATGCCGTCTTACCGCGATCAGACAACCTTTATCATCACGACAGACCACGGGCGCGGCAGCGGACTAACTGGGTGGAAGGACCATGGCACGGAGCAGAAGGGATCCGAAAATATCTGGATTGGAGTTTTTGGTCCGGACACGCAACCCCTGGGCGAGCGGGAACATGCGCCGGCAGTGACGCAGAGCCAGATTGCGGCAACTCTGGCTGCGCTGTTAGGAAAAGACTACCGAGGCTCTGTGCCCCAAGCCGCTAAGCCTCTGCCCGATGTCGTGGCCACTCGGACTTCGAGCACAGTCAAATAGCGAGTTCACCAAAATAGAGAAGACCACAATACGACTGGTCTTCTTTTCTTCGCGGCGCATCTGGTCAATAACAACGACTTAACAGTAGCGATCCAATCGACGGAGGGCCAATAAGTGCAGCTGCAGAATACCTGCACGGTCGGCGCAATTGCCATGCTTTGCTCGCGTGTTAGTCTGAGTGGCATGCAGGCCGCCAAGAGGCTGACAATTTTGTTGGTGATATGGGCCGCCAGTCTTTCCGCTCAGAGCGCTCGAAAACCAGCATCACAACCTGATGTTTTTCTGGTGACCATTGATACGCTGCGCGCCGACCATGTTCACTGCTATGGCTATGGGCCTATTCAAACCCCGGCGCTGGACACCCTCGCGAAAGATGGCGTCCGTTTCACTCAAGCGTTCACACCCAGCCCGATTACAAACACCTCGCACACTTCCATCCTCACGGGACTGTTGCCTAGCACGCACGGTGTCACTGACTTCGCCGTGCGTCTGGCAAACACTTACCCAGCTTGGGCGGAATTGCTGAAGAAGCAGGGCTACCGCACCGGTGCATTCATTGGTTCTGTCGTTCTCGACAGTCAAAGCTTTGCGCCCGGGCTGGATCGCGGCTTTGATTTCTACGATAACTTTCCCAAAGTTACGCACAGCAAATCGCGATGGGGGCGCCTGGAGCGTCGTGGCAGAGACGTGGCGCAACATGCAGAGAATTGGTTGAGCACCCATCCCACGGGTCCACATTTCGTCTGGGTCCACTTTTACGATCCGCACGACCCCTACGACCCGCCTCCACCGTTTTCGCAAGTCTATAAGGACCGTCTATACGACGGTGAAATCGCTTATGCGGATTCGGCACTGGCAGATTTTTTGGCGTATCTGAAGAAAAAGGGCTGGTATGAGAATTCAGTCGTGATTGCAGTGGGCGATCACGGCGAGGGACTCGGAGAGCATCATGAGGAAACGCACGGGATTTTCCTCTACGATTCCACCATGCACGTTCCGTTGATCATCAAGTTCCGGGATCAGAGAGAGGCCGGCAGAGTGGTGGAGGCGCAAGTACGTACTACGGACATATTGCCCACCGTGATCGATCTGCTGAAGATCCCTCTGCCGGAGCGGCTCGATGGGGAGTCATTGGTTTCATACCTTGCCCTCGTGGGTACACCCGAAACTACCGGTCGCGCCGCTTTCGGCGAGACCGATTACCCCATGCGTTTCGGCTGGGCGCCTCTACGGTCGGTACGTGGCGAAGGATTCAAGTTTATCGAAGCTCCTAGACCGGAGTTCTACAACTTGCGCTCCGATCCGCGAGAACTAACAAATAATTACGTGCCATGGGATGCGATAGTACAGAAGTTTCGCGCGATGCTCTCGGACTTGAGGAGTAAAATGCCTCCTCGATCGCCCTCTGCCGGATCCGTGAGCCAAAGCACAATCGACGAGCTAAAAGCCCTGGGATACTTGGGCCGCGCGGACGCTGGCAGCTCAACCAACGTGCCCGAAGCCTCGCTGCTACCTGATCCCAAGGAAAAGATCGAGGAACAGAACCTGCTGCATAAGGCGATGATCGCGTCCGAGGACGGACGCTCTAGCGAGGCGCGCACTGCCTTGGAGAAAGTCCTGGAGCTTGATCCCAAAGCGCCAACAGCGCTGCGCCAAATTGGAGAGCTGGAGTTGCATGCGGGTGACTACGCAAAGGCCGCCGAGCATCTGAAACACGCACGTGAGATTCGTCCCGATGACGCGACGGCTGCGTTCTACGAAGGCCAGGCCCGGCAAGGAGAGGGTGATCTAGCCGGTGCCCGCGAGGCGCTGGAAGCCAGTTTGAAACTTACTCCCGCGCAGTTTCCGGCTCGTCTCCTGCTCGGTCAGGTTTACTTGGGATTGAAAAGTCTGAAGGCAGCCGAAGACCAGTTCGAAGCTGCACTTCTGATGCAACCGCAGAACTTGGAAGCGCAACTCTGGCTGGCGAGAGCGCAGATTGCGTCCGGGAATTTTGTTGAGGCGTTGCGACAGTTGAAACCGCTTTCCAAGTCACAACCGAACAATGCGGAGGTCTTTGAATTGCTTACGCAAGGCTATTCCGGGTTGGGCAGGAGAGAGGAGGCGGAACGGGCGGAGAGCCGAGCCAGAGGACTGCGGAAAAACCAACAACCCTGAACAAGCAATTCCTTTCTTGGTTATCATCCCGAAGAGTCTTGCCCCTCGCTCACGATCCAAAAGGCCGCCGTAACACAAACGCCGGAGCCGCCTCCGCCGGTTCGCCGAATCGTGCCGACGACCTTCCCGAGAAGCTTGCGCAACGGCGCGACCGAAGTCAGCAGGAACCAACTGAAAGCATCGAGTCTCAATGCCATACATGATGCAAGCGGCACGCACGAGCCTGCCTTGACGGCAAGCGTGGAGGTTACGAATATCGGTTCACGCGCCGCGGAAGAAGTGGTACAGCTCTATGTGCGGCTCCAAGGGACAAGCGTGGCCCAGCCGATGCGTGCCTTGAAGGGATTTCGGCGTGTCGCTCTAGCTCCCGCCGAAACCAAAAAGGTAACATTCGACCTGGGGCCCGAAGCTTTTGCGATGTGGCATGACCGAAATCAGTTTGCCGTCGAACCAGCAAAGGTGAGCATCTGGATCAGCCCTGACTCCGCGCGTGGAACGGCGGGCGCAGTGGAAATCGTCCCGTAAGAAAAGCATGTCTCCCATCAGGCAAATCTCGCGGCGGAGGCTGTTATCTCTCCCACTCTCGTCACTGTTCTGCGTCGCTGCTTGTCTGTTTCCTGAGATTGCCCGCGGAAACTCGGAATACTATCGCCACATTTATTTCGACAACAGCCTGAATTCCGATTTTTATTTTTACAGTTCGGGCCAGGCGTCTCCGCCCAGTACGCTTGAGCAGAAAAACTGGAGATTGCCAGTCGAGACCAAGATTTTCCTGACTCCCCCCAATGGACTTCGCCTCGAGTGGCAATCGCAAGCCGGCGGTGGATGGGAAGCGGAAGTGCGAGTCGTCAACTTTCGCAATCGCTTCCCAGCATTCTCGGGAGAAAACCTTTTCATTTGGTGTTTTGCGCCACAAGCGGTTTTGGCGGCTGACCTTCCACTCATCGTTTTGTCTGACACTCGCGAGGGCCTTCAAGTGGCTGAGTTACCAGGAAGCTTTACTCAGCCAATCCCACTGGGGAAATTCGTCGGCGACTTGCCCGCTGGACGTTGGGTTCAAGTCCGGATTCCGCTTGCCGAGTTCAGAACTGCATCCATTTACGCTTTTAAGCCGCAATACCTGCAAAACATTATCTTCCTTCAAGGACGGGCAGACGGCGTTCGACACACGCTCATCCTCGATGAAATCAGCGTGGACGACGGCTCCGCTCAAGACAAAGCGCCTACGGACGCGCTTCCCACTCCCAAGAACGTTAAGGCAACCGGCTATGACCGGCACATTGAAGTCCAGTGGGACCCGGTGGATAGTGCTACGCTCGGACGCTATGTGATTTACCGCTCGCTCGATGGCAAGGCCTTCGAGCCGATTGGCATTCAGCTTCCAGATACGCATCGTTACTCAGATTTTCTTGGGAAAGCCGGCGTGACGGCGCAATACAAGGTCGCTGTCTCAGATCGCCAGTATAAGCAGTCTCCACTGTCCAATGCTGCCAGCGCTTCCACGCGCGAATTCACCGACGACGAACTCCTTACCATGCTGCAGGCAGCCTGTTTCCGCTACTACTGGGAGGGCGCTGATCTGCATTCGGGTATGACCCGGGAGAGCATCCCCGGAGACGACCGCATCACTGCCACCGGCGCGAGCGGTTTTGGCATCGCTGCCCTGATGGTCGGAGTGCATCGTGGATTCATCACGCGCGAGCAAGGCGTGGAGCGCCTCACCAAAATTGTCGGTTTCCTTGAACATGCAGATCGCTACCACGGCGCCTGGTCGCACTACATGGACGGAAGCACGGGAAAAACCATGCCTGTGTTTGGTATGTTCGATGACGGCGGCGACCTGGTGGAAACCTCGTTTCTGATGCAGGGACTTCTCGCCGCCCGCCAATACTTCCACGGTAGCAATGAAACGGAAGAGTCTCTCTACCGCCGGATCTCGAATCTTTGGGAAACCGTCGAATGGGATTGGTACCGCCAGTCCCCGCAGAGCGGCTTCTTGTATTGGCATTGGTCACCGCTGTGGGCCTGGCAGATTCACCATCCGCTCATCGGATTCAACGAGGTGATGATCACCTACCTGCTGGCCATGGCCTCGCCCACGCACGCCGTGCCCGCCGACCTTTATTACTCCGGGTGGGCGGGACAATCGCAAAATGCACTGGATTATCGCGCAGGCTGGTCGGGCTCGACCGACGGAAATCGCTATGGAAATGGGCACACCTATTTCGGCACTAAGCTTGACGTAGGCGTTGGTACGGGAGGACCGCTATTCTTTACTCATTATTCCTACATTGGCTTCGATCCACATAGCTTGCACGACCGCTATACATCCTCCTACTTCGACAACAACCGCAACATCGCGCTGATCAATCGCGCCTACTCGATTGCCAATCCCAAGCACTTCGAGGGTTATGGCCCGAACGCCTGGGGACTAACGGCCAGCGATGGTCCGTCGGGCTACGTTCCCCATGCACCCGACAACGCCAGCGATCAGGGTACGCTCACCCCTACCGGCGCACTGGCAACTTTCCCTTACACACCGGAAGCCTCGATGGCAGCCTTCAAACACTACTATCGGGACCTCGGTCTCCAGCTCTGGGATATTTACGGCCCGCGCGACGCATTCAATCCCGGCCAAAACTGGATTTCACCAATTTATATGGGACTGAACCAGGCCCCGATCACGGTCATGATTGAGAATTACAGGACTGGGCTGGTGTGGAAGAACTTCATGTCCAATCCGGAGATCGGGCAGATGCTACAGAAGCTCGACGCCGTTTCCAGAAAACAGCCGTAGTTCGGTTTTGCTCCGTATTGAGTGATAATGGCAGCAGACTGATGTCCTTCGTATTTGACATTACGCGCCGCAAGTTCATGCAATCAGCTTCGCTGCTGACTGCAGGGCTTGCGACTTCTCGATCTTGGCTCCCCAAGTCTCTGGCTGCGGCGCGCACCCCGCAGCCTCTTGAAGAGTTCGGCTACAGCGACGTACTTCTGGCCAGTGACCTCCACAAAAAACAGCTCGAGGAGACCCATTCCGTGCTAATGGGATTGAGCGAAGATAGCCTGTTGAAACCGTTCCGTGAGATGAGCGGCCAACCGGCGCCCGGCGATGACCTGGGTGGTTGGTATCACTACGACCCAAACTACGACTGGCACACTTTTGATGCGGGTTTTGCTCCGGCGGCAACTTTCGGCCAATGGGTGTCTGCTCTAGCGCGCAGCTACGCAATTACGGGCGACCAGAAGACACGCGAAAAAGTTTTGCGTTTGAATCGCTTGTATGCTCAGACGATCTCGGGAGATTTTTACGAGAACAACCGCTTCCCCGCCTACTGCTACGACAAGCTGGTATGTGGACTGATCGATTCGCACCGATTTGTTGGCGATCCCGATGCGTATCGCATTCTCGAACATACGACGGACACCGCCTTGCCGCATTTGCCCGGGAAAGCCGTTGAGCACGGACGCAGCTGGCGGCCCGGCAAGGATGAGTCCTACACCTGGGACGAGTCCTACACCATCGCAGAAAATCTCTTCTTGGCTTACCAAAGGGGCGCGGGGGAGCGGTACAGCGCATTGGGAGCTCAGTATTTGGATGACGAATATTTTGGTCCGCTGGCCGAGGGCCGGAGCGTGTTCGCTGGAAGGCATGCCTACAGCCACGTGAATGCGTTGTGTTCGGCAATGCAGGCCTATCTAACTTTGGGAAGCGAAAAGCATTTGCGCACCGCTAAGAACGCGTTCGACCTGCTCGAGGCGCAAAGCTTCGCGACCGGTGGCTGGGGGCCGGACGAGACGCTCCGCGCGCCAAACAGCGGAGACATCGAGTCCAGTCTCACGAACAGCCACCGTAGTTTTGAAACACCCTGTGGGGCCTACGCGCACTTTAAACTCACGCGCTACCTGCTTCGTGTGACCGGCGAGTCGCGATACGGCGATAGCATGGAGCGCGTGATGTACAACACCGTCCTCGGCGCAAAGCCGTTACAGCCGGACGGGAGGACCTTTTATTATTCCGATTACAACTTCAAGGGACGAAAGGTCTATTCCAATCATCGCTGGCCTTGCTGCTCTGGTACGTTGCCACAGGTCGCGGCGGACTACGGAATCAACACGTATTTCCGGGACCGGAGCGGCATATACGTGAATCTTTACATTCCATCAACCCTACGGTGGACTCAGGAAAGCGCGGCGGTTTCCCTGACCCAGAAGGGCTCGTATCCCTTCGACAGTGTGGTGCAGTTCGAGGTGGCTACTCCCCGGCGGCTGGAGTTCGCTCTGAACTTCCGGATTCCATCCTGGGCAGAGGGCGCCTCGATGTCCGTGAATGGCAAGCGGGTGCGGGAACAAGTGATTCCGGGGAGCTTTGCAACCGTTCGGCGAGAATGGAAGGCAGGCGACCAGATCGAATTAGACTTGCCGCTAACGAAGCGTCTGGAACCCATTGACCCGCGCCACCCAAAAACGGCCGCGCTGCTGTGTGGTCCACTGGTCCTCTTTGCGATCACCCAGACGCCGCCGCTTGTGACCAGCCGGCAACTGTTAGCTGCAAAGAAGACCGGACAGCAAAATTGGCAAGTCGAAACGGCCACTGCAGATCTGAACATGCTGCCGTTTACGGCTATTTCGAACGAGCAGTATTCAACCTACTTGCTTGTCAAGTAGTGGCCGCTGATCAGGTCTAGCTTAGCTAAGACTGAACTAGGGTTAAAATTCAATCCTCAGTGCCAGCTGCCCGACACGGTTTCCACCGGCGTCACCCTTGCGAGTGGCGAGAACCTTTCCGAATGTGCCTTGGCCGCTAACACTCTCAGTCAGATTTTGGCGCGGATCATCGAAGTTTGGATGGTTCAGGACGTTGGTAAAGCTAGACTCGAACTTGAATGCGATCCGCTCTGTCACCTGGAATCTCTTGCTAAGGCCGAGGTTCCAAGTAGCGGTCCCCGGGCCAACGAGAGACCCTACACTTGCGTTGCCAAAGCGGCCAGCTCGCGGTAACGCGTTGCCGGCCGCGTCTTGGGTCGGGCAAGCAAGGGCGTTGCTTTGGAGGTCTTGTCCCGGGGTGCGACCGGGGCAGGCGAATACGTTCGCATTCCACCACTGCGTGCTAGTGTGGTTAAAGTTGTTGGGATTGCCCGCCAGGTCAGGCCGGTTAAAGCCGCCAAAGGGAGCGTTGCCAGTGGAATCAAAAAATATGAAGGGAGTTTCGAAGGGGCCAGTTTCAGCCAGGAAAATCGTGCTGAGCTGCCAGCCTCCCAGGAGTCCGTCCACTACACCATTGGCGTTACCGAGATACCGGCGCCCCTTCCCAACAGGAAGCTCATCCACCAGGGTGGTGATCCAGCGATGTTTCCGGGTGCCACCGAGGTTGCCGTAGTCCCCCCGGAGGTTGTACTGATTCATCGTATCGCCCGTAACTTCCCCGTCAAAGCCGGAACCGGGCCACGATTCGGTGTCCGACAGGTTGCGCGCCCAAGTCCACGTAGATTGTAACGTGAGCCCGCGAGAATACTTGTGGATCACTTCGGTCTGCATCGATTCATAGGTGCTGATCGCCCCGGCTGCACGCATCCTGACCTTGCTCCAAGCTGGAAACGGAATTGGATTGGGGTTGCCCTGGTCATAAGGGGCCGTCGTTGGAAGCGGCTGATTGAGATTCGGGGCCCAGGTCAGTTGATTCGCACGGCTGCCAATATACGACACCCGCAAGGAAGTATTACCATGAATTACCCGTTCGACCGAAAGGTTCCACTCGACACTGTACGGGTCCTTCTTGTCCTTCTGATTCGCAGTGAAAAATGATTGTGTATGCAACAGGAGCCCGTTGGGGGCTTGGACATTGGGAAACTGGAAGTACCCCGGCTGGCCAAACCCAGCATTTGCATAATTAGCCTGGAAGCCGTCGTGGATACCTGCCACGGAGAAAAATACCGCCCCTAAGGTCGTAACGTCGTAGATGCCAGCACCGCCGCGAATAACCGTCTTATTGTCAACAAAGGGCCGATACGCAAAACCGACGCGAGGAGTGAAGTTGGTGTAAACGTTGCGCAACGCTTTCGGCCAGCCCGCCTGTTGAGAGGTCAAGAAGGGAGTGCAGGGAGGCGGGCCGGGATTGGGATTGACATTGTTTGGTGAGTTGCAGACGTTGACGGCCTCTGCCCACAGAGGCTGCGTTGCCGCCAGAGACCTGGGGTCCGAGGAAAAGATCACGCGCCCCGTGACCGGAACGCTGGGATCGAAGTTGGTCAGGTTAATGGGGTCGTAGAGCGGCGGTATTCTCGAAATCCTTAGGCCAACGTTCAACGTCAGTTTTTGCGTGGCCTTGAGCGTGTCCGCCGCGTAACCGTAATAGTGAGTGGTGCTGCCATCGATGTTCCTCGGTGGAGTGTGGGTGACATACGTGTAGTAGGGAACTCCAAGTAGGAAGTCGGCGAAATTATTCCCCGTGTAATTCCCATTAAAGAAGAAGTCTCCATAGTCGTCCGCCGGCGAGGAACCGGAGTACCAGGCTGTGACCAGGTGAAGCTTGCGAAGATCGAAGCCAAACTTCATCGTGTGCTTCCCCTTGATCCAGGTCAGGTTCTCATTGATCTGGAAATTGTAGGAAAGCTCCGGATTAGGCCGGGTGTGAACAATGGGGTCGATGCTACTCCTGGGCTCGAAAACAAAGTCGGGGAAACCTCCCGGAGGGAAAGGCCCCAGTTGCTGGGAATTCAGTCCCATTTTCTGCATGAAGGCTGGCCCATCGAGCGGAAAGGCCCCGCCACTCTGCCTGCGGCTGATGCCTCCGCGCAGCTCATTGATCAGGTTT
>QHZB01000198.1:35891-61323 GCA_003224525.1 Acidobacteriota bacterium
TTTCCGCGGGAAGCGCCAGACCAGAAGGGTTGACCTGCCTTTTGTTCTTGTAGCTCCAGCGGCCGAAAACACTCTGCTTCGTGTTAATCGTATGGTCGATGCGAATATCGAACTGATCGGAAAGCGTAGGATTGGGAACGTTTATGGTGTAGTTGTCGAACGCAAAATTGTTCACGCCCCCCTGGTTTGGCAGCGGATAAAACTTGAGAATCAATGCTGCTCTCGGATCGAAGCTACTCGTTGGGATCATGTTGCCCGGAAAGGGCGTTCCGTTGAGATCATGGACAGTAACACCGGGAAGACTCGAGAAATCTCCATTTCGCATGGCCTGGCTGGGCACAGTATTTGGCTGAACGGTCTGAGTCCTATACCTCATGGCTTCGTAATCGCCAAAGAAAAACGTGTGCTTGCCCCATAGCGGTCCGCCGAAGGAACCCCCAAAATCGTTTGCGCTCTTGGCAGGCTTCTGCACTTGGGGCACTGTAAATCGCGTAGCGTCCAGAGCCTTGTTCTGAAAATACTCAAATGCGGATCCATGAAATACATTTGTGCCGGACTTGCTGGTCGTCGTAATGTCCGCCGGGTTGCCATATTCCGCTCCGCCGCCTGACCCCTGTACCTTCATTTCTGCAATGCTTTCCGCGGAGATGAACATCTCTCTTTGGGGGCCAGCCGAACGGATATCTTCTGTGCTGATACCATCCATCGAATACTCAACCTGATTGGTCCCTGCCCCCTGGACCGTGATGTTGCCGTCTCCGTCGCCCGTGACGCCGGGGAGATAAGCCAGCAGGTTATACGGGCTAGTGCTGCCGGCGCCGCGGTAATTGGCCGGAAGCTCGAGCACTTCGTTGCTGTCAAAGCTGGAAGAAATCGATTGAGACTCCGTATTGATGAGTTCAGGATTGGCCACGACCGTGACCTGCTCCGCCGCAGTTCCCATCACAAGTTTCACATCGGCGCGCACGACTTGACGCGCGGCGACCACAATGTCCTTCGTGGTCACTTCGCGGAAGCCCGTCGCTCGCACGGTAACCGTATACAGACCCGCCTTCAGGTTTTCCGCCTGGTAATTTCCCTGGGCGTCACTGTGTACCTCGCGCGAAATGTTTTCGCCCTGGTTGGTGACCGTAACCACCACGTCGGGCATCACCGCACCCGAGGGGTCGGTAACCGTGCCGAGAATTGTTCCGAAGGTCGTTTGCCCCAGTCCGGGCGCCGCAAGACACACAACACTCAATGCTAAGCTCAGCGCAAGGACGATAGGCCTGACTCTCATGGTTCGTCTCCTAATTCTTCGCACCTATTTCGTCACGCTCCTGACCGTTGATAAGCGGTTTCAGAAACCGGTTTCTTTTTGCCCTTATTACATGCCTAGCGGCAAACTTGTCAAGTTCTTTTTCTCTGGATCGCCGCTGCTGGAGCTGGCTCGTGGCTTTTTGCCCGCCAGTCGTGATAGCTTCAACGGGGGCGTGACGAGCCATTGCAGAAAGCGCTTTCTTGCCTGGTTCTTCCTCCAAGTTCCAGAGTTACTGGCCAGTGGACCACAGCCTGACCTGCTCTGGGTTAACTGGCCGCGCTGAGCGGCTCGCATTTACGAAAAGGAGGGACCATGGGCCACACCATGAGAGAGGTGGCCAAACGAGCGGGGGTTTCCCCGGCCACGGTGTCACGCGTACTAAACAAGACCCAACACATCTCGACGGAGATGGAACAGCGGGTCCTCGAGGTAGTCCGCCAGCTTAACTACTACAAGAACGTTCACGCGCGCCGGCTCGCGACCGGCCAGAGCGATTTGTTCGGACTGGTGATTTCAGAGATCGCAAATCCATTTTTCCCTGAAATCATCCGCGGATTCCAGGCCGCTGCGTGGGACCGAGGCCTCGACGTCCTTCTCTGTAACACCGAATACAACCAGTCGCGGACCAAGTCGGTCATACGGAAGCTGATCGAGAGTGATGTCCGTGGGGTCGCCATCATGACTTCCTCCGTTGACAGAAGCGTGACTTCCGACCTGATCGCAGCGGGAGTCGGAGTCGTTTTCTGCAACCTCGGTCCGGCCGAAAAGTTAGTGAGCAACATTTCGATCGACTACCAACGGGGAATCTCCCAGGCTATCGAACATTTGGTCGAACTCGGCCACCGCCGCGCCGCCGTCATTGCGGGGCCTCAGGATAACCACACCGCCGTTATCATTAAAGAAGCGTTGGTGGCTGGGCTGCAGGCACGGAAGTTGAATCCTTTCCCCGTTCTCGATAGCAATTATCGCGTCGATGCCGGAGCTTCGTCGGTGCGTACCATCCTGTCAGAGCCGGAAATCCCCACGGTGGTTTTCTGCGGAAGCGACCTCATTGCGATGGGCGCTATGAGTGCGCTGGAGGAAGCGGGGGTCAAGATTCCCGAAGACGTCTCAGTTATCGGCATTGATGATATCTCTTTCGCTTTCCTGACACGCCCTCCCCTGACCACCATCCGCGTTCCTCGCGAACAATTGGGGACGATCGCCTTTGAGGCCCTCGAAGTTGGTAGTTCGCAAATCCACCGCTGCGGCCCGAGAGCATAGCCTTCGCATTGTCTGAGAACGAATCCGGCGACAATCACTACCGGGAGTTTCAATTCCCGGCTGGTGCTTGCATGTGGTTTACGAGGAAGACGTTATGTATGAATTTCCAGGGCGGCAGAGAGCGAACTTTGCGAAATCGCGGGTTCCGTGGTGCTGGTTGTGGACGATGTTGCTGGCAGCATGCGCCAGTACGGCGACTTCGGCACCTCCCAATACGGCCGCCTCGCCGAGTCCCAATATTGTACTGATCACCCTGGACACCACCCGTGCCGATCGCATGGGTTTCCTCGGCTCCGAACGCGGGCTTACGCCGAATCTGGATGGATTGGCCCGGCGGGGCGTGGTCTTTTCTCGAGCCTACGCCCAAGTGCCCTTGACGACCCCCTCGCACGCTACAATCCTCACCGGAACCTACCCGGGGTTCAATCATGTGAACTATATGGGAGACGCGCTCGGCAAAGCTCTCCCGTTTCTTCCCGACATTCTTCACAGAAACGGATACAGGACGGCAGCATTTGTAGGAGCGTTGGTGCTCGATCCGAGGAAATTGGCTCCAGGTTTCGAACGCGGATTTGATACTTACGATGCGGGGTTTCATCGGCGGCGCGGGAGCGAGGACCGCTACGTCAGCCTGGAACGGCGTGGCGAGGAAGTGGTGAATCGTGCCCTCGCCTGGCTCGACAAGCAGCCTGCAGGGCCGTTCTTTCTCTGGGTTCATCTCTACGATCCCCATGATCCCTACAGTCCCCCGGAACCATATAAGACGCGCTACCAGGAGAAGCCATACGACGGCGAGATTGCGTACACGGATTCAGTAGTAGGAAGGCTCATCACCGGGCTGCGGACGCGGGGCTTACTCGATAGCGCTCTGCTTGCCGTCATGGCTGACCACGGCGAAGCGTTCGGGGAACACGGGGAGAACCATCACGGCATCTTTCTCTACGATGAAACGATTCACGTGCCGTTGCTGTTCAAGCTTCCTGGGCAGCACCCATCAAGGAAGGTTGCATCCGGGGTTGGACTGGTGGACGTCGCGCCCACTATCTTGCGAGCCGCGCATCTGCCGGTTCCCCCCCTCATGCAAGGCGAGTCTCTTTTGAGCTTCATGAAATTGGAGCAGGCCGGTGCTGCTAGCCAACCCAGCGATTCGAATTTGCAGCGTTCCGTTTATGCAGAAAGCGCCTATGGTCACCTTTCTTTTGGATGGAGCACATTGCGTGCATGGCGGACAGGAAAATACCTATACATTGAAGCTCCGGAACGCGAGTTGTATGACCAATCGGTGGATCCGCTTGCGGCGCACAACCTGGCTCCGGATTCCAAGGCCGTCGCAGACACCGCGGCAGCCCAGATTGCGGAATTCAACCGGATGATGACAAAAGGATCTGCCGCAGAAAAAACACAGTTGAGCCCGGAGCAAAACGAAAGCCTGAACGCCCTCGGCTACTTGAGTTCTGATTCCGGAATTTCCAACGCGGCAGACAATGAAGGTGGGCCGGACCCCAAAGAGAGAATTGGGATCGCCAATCTTCTCTATGAGGCGCTGGTGGATATGGAGCAGGAGCAGTTTCAGGAGGCCGTGCCAATCTTGGAGCAGGTATTAAAGCAGGAACCAAATACTCCCATAGCCTTTCTGCAACTGGGACGGGCTTACATGGCGTTAAAGGAGTACCAGAAAGCAGTAACGCCATTGCGGAGTTTAGTTGAAAAGAAACCGGATGATGCTTTCGCTCGCTACGAATTGGGGTGCGCTTTGGTGAAAACCGGCAACTGGGACGAGGCGCTGCCGCATTTCGAAGCCGCCGTTTCCCAAATGACGGGCTCGGCAATGATGCACTTCTATTTGGCTCTGGTGTATCAACGAACTTCCCGCATGGATGAGGCAACGAAAGAGTTCCAGAGCGCGCTACGTCTGGACCCTAACAACTTCCCGGCCAACCTTCTTCTGGGCCGGTTGTTTGTCATGCAGCAAAGGGCGGCGGATGCCCTGCCCTACTTGCGTAAAGCAGTCAAGCAGCGCCCTGACTCGATCGACGCTCACCGCTTCCTCGCCGACGTCTATGCGGAACTAGGACAACAGGAAAATTCCAGCCGCGAGCTCACGGAAGCTGAGCGCCTCAGGTTACAAGGTGGTTCCAGACTCGGGACATCGACAGACAACCCCGGTGGCCTCGCGAAGCAGCCGTGACTGGTCCGGAGAAGGTAGCCGTAGCATCCATGCCGGCGTGCACGGGTTCTCCGAAATGAACGGTGCGTATCTGACGGCTGCATTGCCAAGATGCGATTTTCTTCAAGCATCGGATCCTTCGCCTTTTGCCCTCGCTCCATTAACCTCCGGTTGGCAGAGGATGGCTTAGACAAAAGTCCCCGGTTCAGGTGTCTTATCAGTGAAACGGTCAGCCAGCCGGAAGGAGCCGTTGGAATTCGACAGGCTCACAGCAGTTCGCGTGAAGGAGCTATACGAGAAGCACGGCGACGCGCTGGCGGCGTACGCGTGTTGCTGTGGTCTGGATTTTGCCGCGGCGGAAGACACGGTACAGAAGGTATTCCTAAAACTGCTTCGCGGAGAGACTTCGGTTCCGCGAACGCCGGTCGCGTATTTATACCGCGCTGTTCGAAACGCTTCGTTCAACCTACGGCGCGATCGCAAGCACGAAACGGGACTCGCCGAACAGGAGAAATGGTTTGTTCACGGGCGGCGAGCGCCAGAAGAAGTTCTCGCATTGCAGACCGCGCTGAGGGAATTGCCGGAGGAACAGCGCGAGGTCGTATTTCTTCGGATTTGGAGCGGTTTGACGCTACAGGAAATTGCCGATGCGACGAAGATGCCGATGAATACGGTGGCATCGCGTTATCGCTACGCGTTGGAAAAGTTGCGAGAGAGGCTCAACCCGAGGCCAGAGTTGTGAGGGTACAAAATGCGGAATCATGACGAAGAAATGGAAAGCTACTTGAAGGAATTCAGGCCGCGGGCGATTCGGCCGCTGGAACAAGAGCCGGAGTCACCCACTGTCTGGCTAAGGAGACTTGCCGCCGTCGCGGCGATCGTGCTGGCAGGAGGGCTCTCCATTTGGTTTTCACGGCGGGAAACGACGACGGTTCCGCAAGAGGCGAGCGATCCGCAGCCGCTGCTGAGCATTGAGTTCGGACCAAAGGTGATGAACACATTTCTGCTGACAAAACTGGCTCTCGAAGACACCAAAACATTTAGTGCGGTGCTAACCGAAGAGTCGCGGGGAGTCTTGCCCAGCCTGCAAGGTCACGAGAGCACGCTGCGGATATTGGCCGAAGAATAGAGGAGAAAGCAATGACCAATAAAGTTCCAGTGCTTGTGCTAGTACTGCTCACCTTGTTCAGTTCTGACGCGGGAGCCAACCAGGTGAAATTGCCTCCGGAAACAAAAAACGCGGCGCTTCGCTATTGGCAGGCCTTCGCGGAGCTTAAGGACCCGCCGCCAGTCCAAGGGATCCAGCAGCAAATAGAGAAAGTTCTTTCCGGAGAGGCACCGTGGGATGAGGCCAAACTTGGTGGAATTGTGGCTGCTAACGAAATCGCGCTGGGTATCATGCAGCGCGGCACGAAACTTCCGGAATGTGACTGGGGACTCGAATACAGCCGCGGACCGCAGGCGTCGATTGCGTTCGTGCCGCGGGCGCACGTACTGGCACGCCTGAACATGCTTCGGGGAATTCGAGATATGGCTAAAGGCCAGCCGCAGGCGGCGGTGGACACCTGGATCACGGGGATCCGTTTCGCCCAGGACCTGACGAAGGGGGGCTCACTGATTTTTTCGCTTACGGCGAAGAGCGTGCTCATGCTGGAAATGCGCACGCTGGCGGCCGAGGCGAAGCAAGGACGCTTGAACAGCACGCAGAAAAAACAACTTTACGCCGCGGTGAATGCTTTGCCAGAAGATGGTTTCGATTGGGGCCTAGCGTGGGAAATGGATGAAGCTTCTGCCGATGTTTTCTTTGCGGAAATGCAACGATCGAAACACCCTCAGGGGTTATTCGAGAGACTGATGGGCGAGCCAGCGCCAAAAGAGTGCGTGCCGCCCAGCCCTCAGCAGGTGCAGGCTTACCATGAATATATGAGCGATGTGGCCGCAGCCTTGCGCCTGCCACATCCCGCGACCAAACAACGGCTTGCGGAACTGGACGTCAAGGCAAAAGGTATCTGCGAGGCGATACGGCTAAGCATCCCTTCGCCGCAACGCGCGAATGACGGGCGAATCGATGTCATCATGGCGCGTCAAGCACTGCTGCTAGCTCTCCAGACAAAATAGCTGTGCAGCTTATCCGTCAGAAAAACGGAGAGTGGAAGCCTGCGCCCATTTTACTCGACCACTTCCTCTGCAATGAGGCAGGGAGTGTAAAGAGGCGATCCCGACGGAGAAGCGTTGGCTGGGAAGAACAGGCCCCGCTTCATTTCTGCTTCAACGACCGATTCTTCTATGAACGCAAGCAAATGACGCTCGATGTCGTCACTTGGAAAATAGGATAGACTGGTTGGCTATATTCTGAAAGCGTGGACGCTCTTTGAAAGACATGCGAATCCGGCTGATCGCCAGTGCGGTTCCTCTTCTTGCATCTCATGCCGTGGCACAACCCCCAGGACGGGCTCAACCCTCATGCCCATGCCAACCTCTGTTCAGCTGGAGTTGGGGCGCTTGGCGGTTGATCAATATTTTTCCGTTACGATCACGGGTTTTAGGGATGCAACGCTGAAGCGCGGAATACATAGATTTTGCGCTGTAGCGCGCAATGCTCTGAGGTGGTGTTTGGTTCGAACTTTACTTGCGTCCTAGATGCGGCCGATACTGCGGACCGCGAAACCACAGATCGATCGGTTTCTGTACGCCTTTCGCGGCGAAAGGCAGGTGTATTTTTCGTCCTTCCCCGGCTGACGCGTAAGCGGCGTACAAAGCCTTCATGACGACAAGACCATCTTCTCCCGTTACCTGGGGTTTCTCTTTTCCTCGGACGCAACGTGCGAAGTGTGCCATCTCTTGAGGGAAGCCGTAGTTCCACAACTCCTCGAACACGGGATAGCTCCACCCTTTTGTGCTCGGCGCCTTTTCCACCGCGTAGCCGTAACCATTTTCGCTGTACGTGGGGAGTGCGTTGCCCATGTGTAGATTGGCGTATGTCACCCCATCCGATCCGTGCACTTCGATCCGGTCGTCCATGCCGCCACGCCGTCCCCAACTATCCTCGACGACACCTACCGCGCCGTTTTCAAATTCAAGAATGCAATAGGCTTCGTCCTCTGCCTGCGTCTTGTCGGCGTGAACGTATGTGCCCATTTGGCAGTACACGGACTGTATGGCAGGACGCCCCAGGAACCAGTAGCAGAACGCGATCCCGTGGCAGCCCAAATCCATGAGAGCCCCACCCCCGCAGCGATTCACGTCCCAGAACCAGGGGGCATGCGGGCCAAAATGTTTTTCGCTCTGTTTCACCAGATGGACCTTGCCGAACGCTCCACCGTCGGCCATTTCCTTGGCCTTAAGATATTTGGGAGTGAAGATAAGCTCCTCGGCATAGAGAAGCAGGACGCCTGCCTCCTTGGTGACATCAATCATCTGCTCGCATTGCTCGATCGTCATTGCTAGCGGTTTTTCACACACCACGTGTTTGCCTGCCTGGGCGCAGTCGGCGGTCATTTGCGCATGTAGTTGGTTGGGCGCGGCTATCGTGACCATTTCGACGTCGGGCTCTTTAAGCATTTCTCGATAATCCGTAAACACTCGTGGAATCCCGTATCGTTTAGCCATCGCCGCTGCATTCCCGTGAGTGGGCGAGGCCACGGCTATGACTTCAGCGTGCTCCGATGCGATCTTTATGGAAGCAGCGTGGATGTCGGCTTCGAATTGTGAGCCGATAATTCCAACTTTTACCTTTCCGTCATGGGACATGTATCCGTTTCCTCATCGCGGCAAGACACAAGCTCCAACCAACTTATGCGGCGCGATTGTTAGCTGCTGACAGCCCGCGGGCGATGGCACGAACATATGCCGCGTTGCATCCGCAGCAACCGCCCAGGAACTGAATACCCTCCGACCTCGCTTTTTCCCCAAAGCTCTCGAAGGCGCTTCGCGGGAGCTGGATGGCTTCCATGGCATCTGGGAATTGCGGCAGACGGGTAAAGCAGGGAGTTGCATCAGTGGTCCGGAACGCCGCAGGCTGCGCGGCAATCGGAACACTGACGGCCTTGCGCATCTCCCGAGTGATGGCCAAGATGCGATCAGGCTCCTGCTCACAATTCACGCCCACGACAGCAGCGCCCGCGTCCACCATGGCTCGCGCGCAGTCAGCGGGAGAATGCCCGTCGGAACACTGGCTTAGTGTCGGACGGAAAGTCATGGTAGCTACGATTGGTAAGCTGCTCGCACGAGAGCATTCGATGGCAATCAGCATCTCTTGCAGGTGAAAAAAAGTTTCCAAAATAAGAAAGTCCACCCCGGCGTCTGCGAGAAGACGAACCTGCTCGGTGACCAGATCACGCACTTGTCCCGCCGCGGTGGGGCCTTCTCGTTCAAAAAGTTGTGTTCGCGACACCGAGCCTGCAACCAGCGCGCTGCTTCCAGCTACTTCGCGCGCAATGCGCACGGCGGCGGCATTGATGGCCTCGGTTTGCTCTCCGTACCCGGCTCGATTCAGTTTTTCCCGCGTTCCGAAGAAAGTGAGTGCTTGCAAGACTTGCGAGCCGGAGTTGAGAAATTCGTGGTACAACTCGCGCAAAGCATCGGGATGCTCGATGGCCACTTCGGGTGTGAACTGTCCGCTGCCTTTGCCCGTTCCAACTCTTTCACGGCCCGAACCGCTGTCCACCCAGCCACGACGCTCCAGTTCGATGAGGTATCCCCCATCGCCTAGTACAATCCCCTGCTTTGCGATTCGTTCCAGGATGTTTTCATTTTGTCTCATAAGTGTAATTTGCTTTCGTGTGTTGTTGCACTAAGACCACTGCCGCGGCTCCCACCAAGCCCGCGTCAACGCCCAATTTCGCGGTGACGATGGGCAACCTACGGCTGTTGTCGGCAAAGATATGTTCGCGGCAGGTCCGTTCGAATGAATTCCAGTACAACCCACCAGCTGTACCTAAACCGCCCCCGACGACAATCACTTCAGGGTCGAGCACGTTCACCAGAAATGCGGTGCTGACGCCCAGCGCCTCACCTGCGGAAGTCAATATTTCGAATGCGTCCTTGTTGCCGTTTGATGCAGCGCGGAACACTTCTTCACAGCTTTCCGCGGATTCCGTTTTCTTGATTTGTGCAAAACGATTGGCAATCGCAGGGCCCGAGGCAAACTCCTCCAACACTGGACGCAACTTCGATCCACAGTGAGTACACACTGTGCTCAGCGGGCTGCTCCCCATCGTAATCGCGTTGCCGTTTGCACCTTTAAACGGTTGGCCGTTCTGCACCAGGCAATAACTGATCCCGGTTCCTACTGAGATGTACACAAAAAGGCGGTTTCCCCGGCCTGACCCGAAAATGGCTTCGCCCACAGCTGCCGCACGAACGTCTGACTCGACTTGCGCAGGCGCAATTTCGGACAGCTTCTCCTGAACCGGACGGCCGCTCCAATCTATCGTGCAGCTGCTGGTCACATTCCCATCGCAGTCCACAAGCTCTGGCACGCCGGCTCCGATACCAGCCACTTCGATCCTTTCCCCACGCGCCCAGTCGTGCAGTTGCTGGACGAGATCCAGAGAATCTTTCAAGACCGCCTCACCACCTCGCTTAGGCTTTGTGGGAATAACTGTCCGGTGCAGTATTTCGCCGGACGGCCACAGGACCACTCCGGCTGCGATCTTCGTGCCCCCAACGTCCAGTCCGATCGCTCCGAGTTGTTGCTTACTGTTCATTTGCGGGTCGCGTGTGATCGTGAAGGTGATGACGGTCTTGCCGTTCCCCTAGCCGAAGATCGAGGGGGCGAAAACGTGATTGCACCGCGATGGCTCGCCTCTCTCTCGCAGCTTTACTGCTGGCTTCGATCACCTCGAGCAAGTGAATGTCATGTTCGACGCTGTAGAGGGGCTGGCGTTTTTCTCGTAGTGCATTCACCATCTCCGCTAGGCCATCAGTCCATAGCCAGGTCGGATCGAGGGGCTCAAACTCTTCCCAGCATCCCGCGCTGTTTCGCCAGATCTCGAAACCTCTCGGGTCCCAATCATCCCCCAGCAGGTTTGCGGTCCCTTCGGTACCGTAGAACTCGAGAGCAGGACGTCGGTAGCGTTGTATGCAATGGCTGGAAACCAACGATGACACAGCACCATCTTGATGTCTTAATAGGACATGGGAAACGTCTGTCCCCATGGTCCCAATCCTCTGACCGTCAATCTCCCGGTCAGCTAGCGCAAGCGTTTCAGCGCTCTGCACTTCGACTACAGGCCCGAGGACGGCAGTGAAACTCTTGAGGTTGTAAATTCCAACTTCAGCCAACGGCCCTACGCTGCCATCGTGATACCACCGCGCCCATGTGGAACCTGCATTACCGTAGAGCGCGCGAGCGGAATGTACTTTGCCGATTGCGCCCTCTTTGATTCTTCCCCAAAGGGCCCGGAATGTCGGCGCGAGTTGCACGAAAGGCGCGCACATCAAATGCAAACCATGCTCCCGTGCAAGCTGAGCAAGCTGTAGAGCTTCGCAGCGGGTTGC
Organism: Acidobacteriota bacterium; assembly: GCA_003224525.1. Classification (GTDB taxonomy): domain Bacteria; phylum Acidobacteriota; class Terriglobia; order Acidiferrales; family UBA7541; genus Acidiferrum. Next base: position 47,123 of record QHZB01000198.1, read on the forward strand.
TGCCGCAGGTTTCTCCACCACAACGTGCTTCCCGTGTTCCAGGGCCGTTCGCACCAGCGACGAATGGCTGTCGGGTGAAGTGACAATGAGCACGACATCCACGTCCGGCTGCAAAACTTCAATTGGATCCGCCACCAGCTGGACACCGGGACGACGAGTTTGCAAGTCTTGCCAGATTTCCTTTCGCCGGGCGCATACCGGCCCCATCCGCGCCAAACCACGAGGAATCAAGCGATCCAGCACCTGAAAATAGGCCCAGATCACATTGCCGGCTCCGATGATTCCAACCGTTACTGGGCGCAATTGAGCTGCTCCTCCTGCACGGTGGCCGCCGCCGGTTCATAGGACAACATTGCGCCGCCCGCGACCGCCAGTGCGATTCCGAGCCATTGCAGCACTGTCGGCCGTTCCTTGAGGAAGGCTGTCGCCAGGACTATCGTGCACAGTGGATATAGGGCCGTGAGTGGAATTGCAACACTGGCCTTTGCACCTTTCTCCAGACAGGCGAACACCGCCCAATTTCCCAGTCCATTGACAGCTCCAGCAATCAAACCGACGAGTATCACACGGGCACTAAGCCCGAATAACGTCGTTGTTTCGCACAGGAAAGGGAGTAAAACAACAAAGCCGAGGGTAACCCAGATCACCATGGAGCGCGCCGATACCCGGTTTGTACCGAGTTTCATAAACAAGCCATTGACTCCCCACAGCACAATGGCGAAGCTGGCGTATGCCATCCAATGGATCACAAGTCCCTCAAATCGAAAGGATTACGATCGAAGCCAGGGCCAGAAGCATGCCCCCCATTTGTACCTTGTTCAACCGCTCCCGCAACACGACGAACGCAAGTAGTACCGTGAGCACAGGAAAAAGTCCGGTAACTGGAGTGACTACTGAAGCATCCTGGTCCCGAAGGGCTGCATAGTATCCGAGAGTGCCCAGCCCGGTGACAATGCCGCTCAGAAGGCCATACACAATTCCTCCAGCGTTGCGATCCAGCTTTCCTCGCATCTGCAAGAGCATCGCAATAGCAACAGGCAGCATGCCCAAGGTGAACAAAATCTGCATCTGCAGAGGGCTGGCCGCTACTGATCCTATTTTGGACAAAAAGCCCCAGAGGCCCCACCAGAAAATACAAAGTAGTGCGTACCAAAGCCAGATAGGAAACTGCCGGCGTTCAGTCTGCATTCGGAGTTGCCTCGGATTTCTTGGGCAACAGACCGTGCTGGTCTTCGACTATATAAGAGCAAATCCGAAACGAGTCGCAGTCCACGCCTGACAACCTTGACAAACGTTCTGCTGCCAGCTGAATCGGCAGCATATCGACCACAAACTGCCAGTGTGGAGGAGCAGCTGGCAACTGGCATACCAGGTCGCCGGCATGTGACGGGAGGTTCTCCCCGATGAGCATCACGGATGCACCTAATTCCCTGAGATCAGCGGCGACGGACAAATCCTGATCGCGCATTTGTGTTTGATCAATCCACAGGCAAAAGCGCATACCGTCCTTGACGATCTCCTGGGGCCCGTGGCGGAAGCCGCTCGTGCTCATTGCTGTAGCGGGCATTTTCACCCCTTCCTCCCACAACAGTTGAGCTTGATGGCAAGTCCCTAAACTAGGGCCGCGGCCGAGGAAGTAGTAGTCCGCATCGCTGGCAAGCCAGCTAGAATTCTGTAATTGTTCTTGCCACAACTCCAGGCATTTTCCCGCTTTGTTTACCGCACTAAGTAAGGGGCTGGCCACGGATGCGAACTCCGTTGTGTCCGAGCTTGCCAACGCACCCACAGTAATCAAGAGCGAAGAATAGGCATTTACCGAAATCGCGTGGTCAAGCATGGCCGGCACCACAATAGTCACGGCAGATTCGCGGACAAGAGGACTGTCTGCGCAATTAGTGATGCCGATGACGGTCGCCCCGCTGGCTGCTGCTTTGGCAAGCAGCTGAACAATCTCAATGCTTCTGCCGGTCCGCGAGATCGCGATAATGACTGACCCGCGGGGAATGGCCGTGAAATACAGCAACTCGCCGGCTTCCTGCATGTACACCTGGCGTCCGCCCATTGAAAACAGAGCACCCGCAGCAAGAGCAGCATTCCAACTGGCTCCGATGCCGGTAAGGAAGACGTCTGGGGCTGACCGCATCAGAGACGTGGCGTGTTGCAGCGATTGCCGCCCCGGCCCCAGAAGAAAGTCGATCGTCCCTGGCATCTCCGTCCTTTGACGAATTATGTCTTGGAGGAAACGGGTGGGTGTGGTCACGCTCGTCCCTCAAGGATGCCGGACCGGAGCAATCTGGCCGGCCTAGGTGTAGCAAAAAAGGGAGAGTGACAGTCGAGTAAGATGCGTGAAAAAAGAGTCGCGAACATCGCCAAAAGCCTTCATGAAACCGGTTTCAGAAATCGGGACTACACTATCTGAGGGGGTGGGTCTTGTCAAGCCACGTGGCCTTTCCCGCATGGTCGTGATAGGGTTCCCCTTCGGGCAAGTTGGAAATTGGGGCAAATTGACGCGTAAGCCGCTATCTTCTGGAATCTGGTAGAGAACCACAATATGGCCCACACCATGCGCGAAGTGTCCAGACGAGCCGGAGTATCGCTGGCGACCGTCTCGCGCGTCCTCAGCAACACGCAATATGTTTCTGAAGAAGCTCGCCGACGTGTGCTCAGTGCCGTTCGTGAATTTGATTATTTCAAGAACGTGCATGCCCGGCGCCTGGCAACCGGGCGCAGCGATTTATTGGGGCTGGTCATTTCCGAGATTGCCAACCCGTACTTTCCTGAGATTATCCGGGGTTATCAGGCCATGGCATGGAATCGCGGCTTTGACGTGCTGCTCTGCAACACCGAATATGACGCGGAGCGGACCAAGGCGGTCATGCGAAAGCTGAGGGAGAGTGATGCTCGTGGCGTTGCGATTGTTACCAGTTCGGTGGAGCGGAGTATGGCTTCCGAACTCACTGCAGCAGGGATACCCTTGGTTTTTTGTAACTCCGATCCTGCCAGCAAACTGGTCGGAAACATCTGCATCGAATACGAACACGGCATTATCAAAGCAATTCAGCATGTCGTCGAACTGGGCCATCGCGACACTGCGGTCATTGCCGGTCCCGCCGACAACCGCACCGCGGTGACCATCAAGAACGCTCTGGTGTCCGGACTCACGGCGCGCGGATTGAAGCCGGTGTGCGTTTTGGAAAGCGATTATCGGGTAGATGCCGGCGCATCGGCAGTCCGAGAAATATTGTCCTGCCCGGAAATACCTACCGTAGTCTTCTGCGGGAACGATCTGATTGCGATGGGCGCGATGAGTGCGCTGGAAGAGTCAGGAGCGCGGGTGCCGGAAGATGTCTCTGTTATCGGGATTGACGATATTTTCTTCGCTTTCCTGGCGCGGCCTCCCCTTACAACCATCAGCGTTCCCCGCGAACAACTCGGGGTGAAGGCCTTTGAAGCACTGGACAAGATGGTGAAACTCAAACGGCAAAAGGGCTCGAACTACATTTTGGAAACCGATCTTGTGGTGCGCAAGTCCACCGCGCCAGTGCGACGGTTAACCCTAAAAGTGAATTCGTAGTGAATCGGATCAATTCGTGATGTCATCGCGTAGGATCAGGCCCTTCCAGATACCCCGCAGATTCGTTATGCCCTCCGTTCTTTCACTCCTCTGCATGGCACTTCTCATGGTGCACGACCTCTGGGCGCGAGGCACGCCAACACAAGACCACGCGAGTCTCGGAATTTCACTTGCGAAACAAGGGAAGCTGCCTGAGGCAGAGCAGGAATTGCGTGAAGCGGTTAGGGTCACTCCTGTGGTCGCACTCTACCGCGCTCAGTTAGGTTCCATCCTCGGGCTGGAAGGGAAATGGAAAGAAGCACTCGAGAGTTTTCAAAAGGCCATTGACCTCGCTCCAGAAAATCTTGATTTTCGGCGAGAAACTGCAGCTGTGCAATGGCAACTTGGTCTGATGGCTTCGGCCGAAAAGAATCTTCATTATGTTCTGGCAAAACATCCCGGCGATTCTGGAGCAATTTTGTTACTGGGCCTGGTGAAGGAGAGAACTGGCGACTACGCGAAAGCTGTTGAGTTGCTCGACTCACAATTTGAACTGGTTATTGCGCAGCCCGACCGCACCGTCGCGCTGTTTCATTCCATCGTCCAAAGCGGTCAACAAGACAAAATCGCAAGAGTCGTCGACATTCTGAGACTGCGGGCCAGCGACAAGCTATGGACCATGGCCATTGGCCAGTGTATACAAATTGCCGCGATGGGTGGAGACCTGCAAACTGCCGAAGTGATGTTTGCCTTGATCCCCAGCGACGATTCATCGCGAACAGATGTTGCACTGCAGCTGGCGAAGCTTCTCTATAACCGTGGCCAGGTGCACCAGGCAAAAGAGCTTCTATCACAGCTGGCGGCGCAAGGGGTGGTCAACGCGGATTTGCAGGCCCTTCTCGGAAATTGCTTTGAATCGGAACGCCAGCCCGGCCTTGCCCTGCAGGCCTACCGGCGTGCTATCGAGGTGGCTCCCTCGCGCATTGACCATTACGAATATCTGATTTCACTGCTGTTGTACTTGCGTAGAACGAACGATGCAATCGCCCTCGTGAATCGTGCACTCGCTGTTGCGCCAAATGATGCCCGGCCCTGGGTGTGGAAAGGAAATGTGGACTTGCGTAGGAACGCCTCCAAAGATGCGATGGAGAGTTACAGGCATGCTGCAAAGCTAGATAGCTCGAATGCCGATGCAATGTTTGGGATTGCCGCCGTTTATTTCGCCACTGGTCAGAGCGACGCCGCGATTGCCGAGTACAAAGCTGGAATTGCCCGATTTCCGAACGATGAACGTTTTTATGTTGGGTGTGCGGAAATGTTATTGGCATCTCCCGATTCCCCCAAGCGGTTGGCGCAGGAGGAAAGTCTGCTGCAAGAAGCAGTGAAGCTGGCGCCGCAATCGGCGGAAGCTCACTATCTGCTTGGTCAATTGGCCCTGCAACAGAGCCGATTGAAGGATGCCGAAACAGAATTTTCACTCTCTCTCCTATCGGATCCTGATCGGAGCAAGGCGCATTTTGCATTGTCAGTCGTCTACAGACGGATGGGGCGGACCGATGATGCGACGAAGGAGTTTGCAGTCTATCAGGACCTAAAGCAAGCGGAAGAAAGCGGAACGACAGCTGCGATGAAGGCAGGGAAGCCGTGAAGCCTTTGCGCATCTCGTCCAGAAAAGCTGATAGCCCGGACCAACTGCCCTTCATTTCGTCCCGACGCCACTTTCTTTGTGCGCTCTCAGCTGCCGCAATTGGTCAGTTCTTTCCTCCCACACTGGTGCGAGCCGGTACACCTCCGAAGCCCATATTTTCGGATATCACTGCCGCGGCCGGTCTCACCTGGCGGCAGTTCAACGGGTTTTCGCCCGATCGGTACCTGATCGAAACCATGGGTGGAGGAGTCGGTCTGTTGGACTTTGATGACGACGGCTGGTTGGATATTTTCCTCCTGAATGGCGGTGAGACGCCCCGAGGCAGAAGCGAAAAGTCCCTTCAAAACGCTCTGTATCGAAATTTGGGCAGCGGAAAGTTTGTTGATGTTGCCGTCGAAGCGGGGCTGAGCCGGGTCAAAAGCTACGGCATGGGTGTAGCGGTCGCGGATTTTGACAACGACGGCCATCAGGACATTTTCATCACCGGATTTCCAAACTGTACGCTCTATCACAACAACGGCAATGGCACATTTACTGATGTCACGGCAGATGCGGGGCTTCAGAACATCGGGAGATGGGCCTCGAGTGCTGCCTGGTTTGACTACGATCGTGATGGATTTCTGGACCTGGTCGTGTGCAACTATGCGGAGTTGTCATTCGAGGGTGTAGCCCCGAAGTGCGAGTACGTCAATGTTCGAACCTACTGTGAGCAGCGTGCCTACAAGGGGATGCCGCTAACGATCTACCGCAACAACCGCAACGGTACATTCACCGACGTCAGCCGACCCTCGGGACTGGACCGATTTGTCGGACGAGCGCTCGGAGTCGTCGCGATTGATATCGATGATGATGGATGGCCGGATCTATTCGTGGCGCGCGACGCCTCACCCAATCTCCTTCTGCTAAACAAGCATGACGGAACCTTTGTGGACGCCGGGTTAGAGGCCGAAATCGCATTCGATATTAACGGCAATGCTAAGGCCGGCATGGGCGTGGATGCGGGCGACGTCAATGGCGACGGGCGACCGGATGTGGTGGTCACGAATTTCAGTTTCGAGTTTCATTCCCTATTTCTCAATCGGGGAGTTTTTCCTTTCAAAGACTGGACACGGGCTTCACATTTAGCTGGCCCTACGAGAGCCGCCGTAGGATGGGGCGTGCGCTTCGTCGACTTTGATAATGATGGACTTCTCGACCTGATGATCGTGAACGGCCATGTTATTGAGGTGATCGAATCGTTGCAACCTCAGGTGAAGTACAGGGAACAACCGTTGCTTCTGCACAATTTGGGCAACGCTGTCTTCGAGGATGTGAGTTTCAAGGCAGGAACCGCATTTTCACAAAGTTATCTTGCGCGCGGACTCGCCATCGGAGATTGGGACAACGATGGTGCGCCGGACGCAATATTCACGTGCATCGGCGACCGCCCCGTCTTGCTGCGCAATAACATGGGACAGAAGAATTCCTGGATCGGTCTGCGTTTGGTCGGCGTGAAGAGCAATCGAGACGCAATCGGAGCAAGATTGACGCTTCGGGCTGGTGTTCGAAAACTGACACGTTGGCTGTCTGGCGGCTCGAGTTATCTTTCTTCACATGACAAACGCATTGTATTTGGATTGGGAAATTTGACTTCGAGCCATCCTGTGGACGTTGAGATCGTCTGGCCAAATGGCGGGACACAAGTCGCATCCGCGTTGGAGATCAACCGTTATCACCGAATCGTTGAGCAGGTGACGAAGTAGAGTTGCGTTGAAATTTACGGTGACAAGGGCACTACCGACACTTCCCTGAAGTAAACCTCGGAGCCGGGATGATTCTGCAGGCCAATGAAGCCGGAGTCCGGCCGTGGTCCGCGATCAGGGTCGTGGGAGCCAGGAAGTTTCGCCGGTACAGCTTGTCCTTCTGTAAAGTCCGTTACCTTGATGGCATTGAGGTACACGATTGTGCGCGGTCCATCAATTGTGATGTCCATCGTGTTCCATTCGCCGATCGGTTTAATCGGGCGCGCCAAAGCTTTTGTAAATGTGTAGAGCACGCCTGTGCACGAAAAGTCGTCGGGCCAGTCGCCAATTTCAACCTCGTAACCGCGGTTGATTGGCATCCACGGTTCGGTAGGCTTCTCCGGTATGCGAATAAAGACCCCGGAGTCAGATTTTCGCGTGGCGAGCCTGAACACAACCCGAATGGTGGCATGTGCAATCTTTTCTTGAGCATACCAAAGCATTCCCATTCCACCCTGTGTCTTCATCATTCCGTCCTGCACGACAAACGAGCCTGGACCGATTTGTTGCCAGCCGGCGAGATCCTTGCCATTGAACAGAGCACGGCCTGACTGTTGGGCAGCCAGAGAATTGGCAATTGTCACGACGAACAAACACAATGCCATTGCATAGAGTTCAGACTTATGTACATTGTGGTGTGACCGATTCATAGTTCATTCGCGATGCCTGGTAGAGGACACTTCCATGATTTCGAACACGGGTGACAGTAGCGGTCAAATTGACCTCGACTATGATAGGTCAATCGGCGGGGCTGGGTTAAGTTTTTTGGTTCTTTAGTGCTTGACTCTCTATTTCATGCGGTGCTAAAACGCAGCCTATGAAACCGCTATCAGAAAGCGGTTTCAGGAATTGAGGCACTAATTGGGCGGGCAGGGAGTAGAACGTCGGGAAATTCTCCGCTACATCGGCATCGCAGCGGTAGCCAGCTCGTTTCCCGGCTTCAGCAAGTGGGCGTTCGCCTGCCCACAGGACCATCCTAAGGTGTCTTCCCAGGTCGGTGCGGGCTCCTACAAACCCCTGTTCTTTTCTCCGCAGCAGTACCAGATGGTGGAGCACCTCGCCGAGATGATCATTCCTGAAGATGACAGCCCGGGAGCCAAACAGGCTGGGGTAGCTGAGTTCATTGACTTCATGGTTGCAAATCGTGCTCCGGTGAGTACATCCCGCGACATTCGCTCGACCGACGACGCGATTGCTGCGGGAAATGAAGCGCAAAACAGATTCCTCGCAGGGCTCGATTGGATTAACGCGCGGAGCCACTCGGAGTTCAAGCGAGAGTTCATGGACTGTACGCCGGAACAACAAAACAGTCTGGTGGAGGAACTTGCCTACAAAGCGAAATTCAAACCCACGACGGAAAGCGGACGCGCATTTTTCCAGATGATGCGGGATTACACCGTTGTCGGTTACTACACCACCAAAATCGGACTGCAGAGCATCGGCTATCCAGGGCTACGAACCGTGTGGCCAAAGATGCCGGGTTGTCCCCATCCTGACGATCCGGAGCACGCGCACCTTCGCGAGCCGGCAAGCTCAAGCAGCTCGACTCAGACCGGCAGGAACTAGCGAGGACTTCTCCTTTGTCCAACGACCTCTACGACGTGCTTGTGGTGGGAACTGGCGCCGGTGGCGGCACCGCCATGAAGATTCTGTGCGAAGCAGGCCTCCAGGTCTGCGCCCTCAACTCTGGTCCGCGCATAGACCCGGGCAAGGACTATCGCGGTCACCGGCAAGTATACGATTTGCAGTACCGCGGCTATGGCGATCCCTTGCGCCTTAAAGGCAAGGCTCATCAGGAGCCTTATTCGGTGGAAGAGTCCGAATACAGCGAAGGCCGTGACCTCTTCGAACACGACGTTGCCTACTCCAATGCCCCGGGCACCGACTGGTACTGGAAGCGGTGCAAGGCTACCGGCGGCAAAGCCAATTTTTGGGGTCGCTCCTCGGCACGCTTCGGCGACATCGATTTTAAGGCCGCGGATCTCGATGGGTTTGGCGAAAACTGGCCAGTTGACTATGCGGAGATATCACCTTGGTTTTCGAAAGCCGAGCGATACATGGGGGTGGCCAGCACGGTTCAGAATCGGCCGAGCAATCCCGATGGTGAGTATCTGCCGCCAATCCCTTGGCGCTGTATTGATTACATCATCCAGAAGGGAGCCGAAAAAATCGGCGTACCGTATTTGCCCGACCGCTGCGCTCAACTGACAGTTCCACACCATGGTCATCCTAACTGCCATTATTGTGGGAACTGCAGCCGTGGCTGCGATGTCGGATCTTTTTTCTCCCCCACCTGGTTTACCATCCCGGACGCCGAAGCCACCAAGAATCTCACGCTCCTTACGAATGCTCTCGTACGCAGCGTAATCGTGGACGAGAACGGCATGGCGAAAGGTGTCGCGTATGTCGACCGGGTTACCCGAAAAGAATTGGAACTGTATGCCAAGGTGGTGGTGCTTGCTGCATCCTGCGTTGAAACCGCGCACATCATGCTGAATTCGAAGACCCGCCACTGGCCCACGGGCATCGCAAATTCCAGCGGGCAGCTGGGACACAACCTTTGCGAGCACCTATATGGCACCCCGGGCTATGGCTACCTGCCGCAGCTTCTGGGTCAGCCTGCGACACCTGACAACATAGCCGATTCCACCGTTGCCTGGATGCCCCGTTGGCAGAATCTGAAAAACCCGCGGGAAGAAAAGTTCATCCGGGGATACTCGGTGTACATGGGAGGCGGTTGTGGAGAGTTTCCAGGATATTACGGGCAGATTGAAGGCTTCGGCTCGCGATTCAAACGCGATATCAAGCGTTACTACGCGACTTCGATCGGTGCGCTCATCCAGGCACCGACTCTTCCCAGCCCCACCAACTACCTTGACATTGACCCGGAAAAGAAAGACATGTTCGGCATCCCCCAGCTTCGGTTTCATTTTCAGTGGGGACCAAACGAGCTCTTGATGTGGGAACACTCAAAACAAGTGATGATTGACTTGTTTAGTGCGATGGGCGGTGAACTGTGGGGCGCTGACGTTGAGCCCAACCGTCCCGGAACTAGCTTGCACGAAACCGGAGTCTGCAGGTTCGGGAATGACCCTAAGACATCGGTGACGAACAAGTGGGCGCAAACCCACGAGGTTCCGAATCTCTACATTTGTGACGCAAGCATTTTCCCGAGTTGTACTGACAAGACCACCACCATGCCAATCATCGCCTTTACTATGCGCACCTGTGATCGTATGCTGGAAAATTTCAAGAAAGGCGTTCACAAACGGGCATAAAACATATGAACAACAATGGTGCATGGCGCTTAGAGCGGAGTAGGACCTTCAAAATTCCGGAGTGAAAGGAGTTGCTTATGCTGGGCCTGGTGCGGAGAATTGCAGTTTGCGCTCTGGCAATATCGGTTTTGGGAACTGCTTCATCTGTTTTATCGCAGAGCAACAACGCGTCCATCAGCGGCGAAATTACGGACCAGAATGGTGCCGTGGTTCAAGGAGCACACGTGGTCCTGACGTCCAAGGACACGAAGGAATCCTCTACCTTCGTCTCAGATGTCAACGGGCTGTACTCTTTTCGAAACGTCGTTCCTGGTGCTTATGAACTGAGCGTGACAGCCCAAGGTTTTGGTGAATACGTGCAGGATGGCGTCCTTGTCCGCGTCGGTTATCCGATTCGGCAGAACGTCCAATTGAAGTTGGAGACCACCATCCAACGCATTGTAGTCGACGCAGATGCCTCCCCGCTAAACTTCGAAAATGCTGAACTCCGCGGCAGCATCGACCCGCAAGTGATTCAGGAGGTTCCCCTGCTGGTATCCGGATCCATTCGCTCGGCGGCAAACTTCGCTTCGCTCCTGCCTGGTGTGGTGCGTGGCTCTGGAGACGTTGCTGGCGCGCACGTGAACGGTGGTCAGTCGCAGACCGGTATCGTCGTGCTCGACGGTGTCGCTTTGTACAACTCCTCTGGTACACAAGGGCTTACGGGAGCGGTTCTTGACTTCCCGCAATCCCCGGACCTGGTCAGCGAATTTCAGGTGCTCACCTCAAACTACGACGCACAGTACGGAAGCGCGGGAGGAGTCACGGTCGAAAACGTGAGGTCGGGGACGAATAAGTTTCACGGCACGGCTTACGAATTCAATCGAAATTCTGCCTTCAATGCCACGCAATGGGGTGGTGAAAAAGCGCAGGACGTTGAAAACGATTTCGGAGGCAATTTTGGCGGCCCGTTGAAACTGCCTTTCTGGAAGAACCGGAATCACCGCGCTTTCTTCTTTGCCAACTTTGAAGCCTTCAGGATCAGGGGTGCTTTGTTCCGGCCCACAATCTCCTTACCCTCGGTTGCGGAACAGCAAGGGGATTTCCGCGATTGGATCGACCCAGGCACAGGTAACTTGATCCCGATTTACGATCCAGCGACGCATCAGCAGTTCATGGGCTGCGACGGAAACACTCCCAACGTAATCTGCTCAACCGATGCCCGGTTGCAGAATTCGCTCGCCAAGCAATGGTTCCAATATCTTCCAACGTTGACTTCCACGGGTGCGCTGAACAACTATCTGGCTCCCGCCACTCCCGCTTTCTTAGGTACGGACGCGTATAGCATTACCGAGAAGATTGACGAATACATTGGATCCAAAGATCACCTCTCGGAGATGTTTTACTACAAGTATCTGCCAAGAACGACGTTCACGAGTCTTCCGGCAACGATTAGTGATAGTGGTACTTCGTTTAAACGGACCTCAGTGTTGCGATTCAACTGGGATCACACCTTCAGTCCCAGGCTAGTGAATCACGTGGCGTTTGGTTTTCAAGACGACAAGTTCTATGGTGGAGGAATCGACGGCGGTTTTGCTGACAAGCTACCTAAGATTCCTGGAGTGGCAGGCCACGAATATCCTCCACAGATATTCTTCAGCGACGGCTTCGCGACTTTCGGCACAGGAGCGGGCGATCCAAACATTCAACCTTGGCTGGCGCCGGCATACATCGTCAACGACGCAGTGTCGATGACGCGAGGGAAGCACACGATTTCCTTTGGTGGCGAGTTGCGATTTGCGCAGAATTCTGCGATCTTTCTCGGGGGCCAGTCTGGATCTTTCGGTTTCGCGCGCGGAGAAACCGGTCTCCCGAACCAGATCAGCGGCAGCCCAATCGCCAGCTTCCTGCTGGAGCAAGTGGATGCAGCCTCGGCAAACTTCTATACCTCAACTAACATCGACGCCCGCACCAAGAGCTTCAGTCTGTTTGTTGGCGACACCTGGCGGGTAACGCCTAAACTGACGATTTCGCCGGGCATTCATTGGGAAGTGGATCTGCCGCCGCTGGAGGCGAAAGACCATTTCTCGTATTTTGACCCGACCCTTCCCAACCCTGGCGCGGGCAATCTGCCGGGCGCCATTGCTTTTGCGGGAAGCGGAGCGGGGCGCTCCAGCAGAAGATTCCCTGAGGACACTTGGTACGGCGGGATCGCGCCGCGCATCGGTGTGGCATATGCTCTCACCGCCAAAACGGTCGTCCGTTCCGGATACGGGCTCTTTTACGACAATGCGAACATGCCCGGTTGGGCTGGGGGAATCTCACAGGATGGCTACAATGCCTCTGCAGTGTTCGGCAGTTCACAGGGCGGTACGCAGGCGGCGTTTGTCTTGAGTGACGGTCTGCCGTCGAATCATCCAGTGCCGCCAAACCTGGTGCCAACCTTTGACAATGGCGGATTCGCCCCCGTTTACCGGCCACGCACAGCCAACCGGCTTCCCTATGGGCAACAGTGGAATCTGACTGTTGAGCATGAATTCACGGAACGGGACTATGTGTCAGCGTCCTATGTTGGAACCAAGGGTACCCGTCTGTTATCACAAATTGCGCCCATAAACGTGGTTAACCCACGTTTTCTCGCAATGGGCCCGCAGTTGAACGATGAGTTTCAGCCGGGGGACACGGTGGTGGACGGCGTTCCCGCTCCATTTCCGAATTTCGCGAGCGTTATGACGGGATGTGCTCCCTCGGTTGCACAGGCACTGCGACCCTTCCCTCAGTATTGCAACTCCATCCCGGGCCTAAACGAAAATCAGGGCAGCTCGACCTATCACGCGTTCCAGTTAAAGGCCGAGCACCGTTTCTCCAAGGGCTTCTGGGCCCTACTGTCCTACACCAATTCAAAGTTGATCACTAACGCCGATAACGCCGAAAGTCTGTTGAATCCCACGTACTTTTCGCCTTTCGAGTTGTCCCGCAATCGATCGCTGGCGATCGAGGATGTTCCGCAGGCGCTCAACATTGCGTACAGCTACCAACTGCCGTTCGGTGGGGGCAGACGGTGGCTCAATCAGGGTAGTTTCTTAAGCGCAGTGGTTGGTGGCTGGACATTCAACGGCGTGTATCGCGCCCAGTCCGGAATTCCCTTCCAGATTTCGTCTTCGAATTGCAACGTACCGTCACAGTTTATTAACTTCTGTTCGCCGGCATTGCTGCCCGGTGCTTCCCCATTCCTGCAGTCGCCGAGACATTTTGACCCGAGTAAGCCCGTGTTAAACATTGCCGCATTCGAACTGGCCGCTGGCTTTAACTTCTATACAGGCAAGGGGCCACGGGTTCAGAATTTCCGGCAGCCGGGCTATAGAGATTTCGACATCGGCCTGGCGAAGTCGATTCACATCAACGAGCGGTTTACGTTCCAGCTGCGCGGAGATGCATTTAACGTTTTCAATGAACACCACTTCAATAACGTCGGAACCTTTATTCAGTCCAGTGGATTGGGCGGAAGCGCATTCAACACCAATGTTGCAAGCCCGGACTTTGGAAAATGGAATGGAGGCGTGAGCTCGCCCAGGAACATTCAGGTCTCAGGGCGTATCTCGTTCTAGGAGTGTGTCTGAGAAATGACTTTTTGAGGTCGCCGGACGGCTCCCGGCTCGCGGCGATCCTCGCCTCTTGCGCGGTTCAGCGCTACAATCATTCTCACGCGTCGGGGAGGTGCCCATGATGAAAGACTTATCCCGCAGAAAATTCCTGGAACGCGTTGGCCTTACGACTGCTGGAGTTGGCATTTCGCTTTTCCCCCACGTGGTGGAAGCCCATCCTACTATCGCCTCGCTGCCCAAGCGCACACTCGGCCGAACTAATGCGAAAGTTTCGATTCTCGCCTTTGGCTGCGGGAGCCGCTTCCTCATGTACGAAGACGAGGAAAAAGCCATTGCTGCGCTGAATCATGCGATCGA
>QHZB01000349.1 GCA_003224525.1 Acidobacteriota bacterium
CGCTGGAAGGTCTGCCGGAAGAAAAAAGAATTGCCACGCGGAATCGGCGAAGAAGACCGAGGAAAGTTCGCCAAGGCCAGTTCCTACATGGTGCGGCTGGATGATCTGGTGGCTTGCTACAAGTGCCGGAAACGTTTCGAATTGACCGGCCAGTCGACGGTTCTCATCAATGATAATCTCGGCGATCCCAACGCCGATCCGGAAAACTTCGGAAACCGCTGAAATAGTTGTAAGTTCAGAGTACTCAGTTTTAGGTGCCCCCAGCAAATCCGTGAGCTGCTTTCCTATTCGAGGCTACTCGATGGAGAGCGCCTCAACGAGACACTCACAACGAACGAGTGAAAACTTAGAACCAAAAAAACCTAGAACGTAAAACTGAATACTGCTCAAATCTCCGGATACATCTCAAAGAAGGCTTCGATGGATTGGCGGAAGGTGTTTTCGATCTCTTCCTTACTCCCCTCGATTAAGTGCATGGTCACGCGCGCCATGCGGCCGTTCTTCAGCACCACCGTCGCGTCCTTCACTTCGCCAAGCTCTTCCTCGGGCAGCAACCTCATCCCGTAAATCAATGCCAGCTTCGCCATGCGATTCTCCTCAATCTGCTTCAAGCGTAGCTCCCGTTCGCTTTCCGGTCAAACCTCTGCAAATAATGAAGTAGCTCGCGGTATACTCAGGCATCCAAGCTCGTCGCTTAATGCATCGCATCAAGCACTGCGGAGGGTTGCCATGAAAGCGCGTCGGGGTCCAGGGATTCGCGAATACCTGATTTTGATTGCCGCAGCATTGGCAGTGAGCATATCCTGCGCTGCGCAGCAGCCTGAAGGGCCGCAGTCCAGCGCTCCAGCTCCTGTCGCGCCCAAGCCTGCTGCGGCGCCGCAAGAAGCCGGCGCGAGCGAAAGAATTACGGTTCCTTCGGGAACGCGAGTAGGCGTGGTGCTTCAGAACGGCATTTCCACGCGCAGCGCCAAGCCGGGAGACTCGATCTACCTCCAAACATCTTTCCCAATCACCCAGAACAATCGCATCGTTATCCCAGTTGGTTCCTATCTTCGCGGCGAGCTGCTGGAATCGAAGCGGCCTGGAAAAGTGAAAGGGAAGGGCGAATTCCGGCTACGCCTGGACACATTGATACTGCCGAACGGCTACACCGTCAGTTTGAACGCTGCCCCGCGTAGCGCCGATTCCGGCGGCAAGGAGACCATGGACTCCGAAGGCAAGGTCACCGGCGGCGGCGGGAAAGGAAAAGACGTCGGTACGGTCGCGCAGACGACAGCCGCCGGCGCAGGAATTGGCGCAATTGCCCACGGCGTGAAGGGACTTGGCATTGGCGCGGGGATCGGTGCGGCGGCAGGATTGGCTGCCGTGCTCCTAACCCGCGGACCAGAAGCGGAGCTCCCGCGCGGCTCCACTTTGGATGTCGTCCTTGAGCATGACCTTTTTCTGGACAGCAGTCAGGTCCAATTTAGCAATCTCGGACAATTTCAGCCTGTCATTCAATCCCCCGTGCGCCCACAACAGCCTGAGCCTTAGTTCAACTGCCGGGCGGGACCATCACCGGTCGCAGTACTACTGGAGGGGCTTGCTGCCTGTCGCTGACACAGATGCCTATCCCTGACAACCACCTTAATCCCTGAAATGCGATTCAGTCACCTTGTGCGCCTGCTCAATCTCCGTACACCGAGCCATAACTGTTGGCATTAGAAGGCCTTAGGCATGTAGGACCGGGTTCCTCACCGCAACCAGCTCGTCTGGCGATCGTCATGCATTTCACTTCAAGGGGCCAGGTCAGACCCCTTGAGGTGATTCCCATGTTCCCACGACTCCCAATGCGTCTCATCATCTTCACGCTACTCGCCTCTTCCGCTGCGCCGCCGAACCTTCCCGCACAAGATCCATCCATGGGTTCCTCCGCAGGCGCAGCGCCCGTAACACAAGCAGCCGCCAACTCCGCCGCTCCCGCTCCAAATACCGGTCAAGTTGCCGTTCCCACGGGTACGCGGCTTCCGCTATTACTTCGCAACGGCATCAACACGCGCACGGCTAAGGCCGGCGATTCCGTTTATTTCGAGACGGCCTATCCCATCTCCGTCAACAACAAAATCGCCATCCCCTTAGGCACATTCCTACGCGGCCAGGTTCTCGAAGCAAAGAGGCCAGGCCGGATCAAGGGCCGCGGCGAGTTTCGTATCGCGCTCGAGCAAATGACCTATCCGAATGGCTACACGATTGAATTGCGGGCGACGCCTAACAGCGTGGACCGCAATGGACAAGAAGGCGTTGACCGCGAAGGCAAAATCAAAGGGCCTTCGAGTAAGGGGCGAGACACCGCCACGGTGTTGGTGGCCAGCGGTGGCGGCGCCTATATTGGCGCTCTTGCCGGCGAAATCGTCAATGACGCACCCGGTCGCGGAGCATCGATTGGCGGTGGCGCCGCGGGAATTGGTGCACTCATCGCCATCCTGGCCACGCGCGGGCCTGAAGCAGAGCTCCCACGCGGCACGGCGATCGATGTGACCTTCGATCGGCCTTTGATTCTGGATGCTGCCTATGTCCCGGCCAATGCGGGAGCAGGTCTGGATCCTCTGGCGCGCATCGCGCCACCCGCTGCGGACAAACGGAGGGAAGTGAAGGGGCTGCAAATGCAGCGCATGCGGCAGTCGCTCCTTCATGCGATTTCCCTGGCGCGATTTTGAAAGGAACTCAGGCAGGCACGCGCGACGCGGCATCAGCCGTGGCGGATGGAAAGCGCAGCGGACTGAAGCGGTCCCAATCCGCACTCACTCGCTGTTCCGTAATCCATTCGCGGACCAGGCGCGCCGTGACGGGCGCGAGCAGGATTCCACTCCGGAAGTGTCCCGTGGCAATCAGCAGGCCGTCGACGTCGGTCGGGCCGAGTATGGGAAGGTGATCGGGAGAATCGGGACGCAGGCCTGCCCAGGTTTCTTCAAGGCGCGCATTTGCGAGGCCCGGCGCAAGATCGATGGCGCCCGAAAGAATCTTCCCGATGCCGCCTGCGGTGGTCCGTTTGTCGAAACCGGCGTACTCGATCGTCGCCCCCGCCAGAATACGCCCATCGTTCCGCGGCACGAGATAGATCCTCTCCGACCAGAGCACCCGTTCCATCTTCAAATCATCCGCGCGCAGCGCGGCCATCTGCCCTTTTGCGGGCCGCACCGGGACATACGGCGCAATTCCTTCGATCGTCGCCGAAAAGCACCCTGCAGCGATGATGGTCCATTTGGCTTCCACTTTCTCATTCTGCAGAAGCAATCCCGCGCAGCGATTCCCTTCGCGCCAGATCGCCTTCGCGCCGTCTCCAGAAAAAATCTCGGCGCCGCTGCGCTCCGCTGCTTTCAGAATGGCCGTCGTCAGCGCGCGGTTGTCAACCGATCCTTCCTCCGGCCTGAGCACGGCAGCTTCGACTTCTTCACTCAGCGCCGGTTCGAGCTCGCGCGCATCCTCGGCGCGAAGCGGCTCGGCCTTCAATCCCAGGCCGTGATGCAGCGCGATAATGGTGCTGAGCTCCGCTTTCGTATCGTGAGAGAACAGCGCCTCAAGCGTCCCCTTCGGTCGAAAGCCCGTGCTCTTGCCGGAAATCTCCTCGACCCACCCGACAAATTCGGGATACAGCGCAAGGCTCGCCTTTCCCAGCGGCACCATCGCCACCATTCCGGGATTTTCCGGTGCCGGGGAAAGGATTCCGGCGCCGGCCCAGGACGCTTCCTGGCCCGCTTGCTGACGGTCGAAGACCGCCACGCGCAGACCGGCACGTGCAAGTTCCAGCGCGATGGCTCCGCCAATCACTCCACCGCCCGCGATGGCTGCTTCGAACTTCTTCATGACGTCATCTTATCGTATCTGGCCGCGCGCTTCCTTCGCGGCACAAGTTCGAATGAGTTGAATGCGTACCCGGCAAGAAAGCATTTGAAGAGAACAAGGAGCTAAAGCGAACCAGCAAGTTCTTCAGACAGGAGCTGCGCTTTTTTGGCCAGACTGCGTGCGCGGATCCAATCCGCAATCTGCGCGGCTTCGCGCGCGTCCTTGATGAAGCCTCTGATTTTGGAGGCCAGGTCCGACTGCGCGGCATTCAAGTTTTTCCCGCGGGCGGACTCTAGGTTCTTCTCGGCGATGCCCAGGCTCTGCTTTGTCTGCTGCTGGGCCACCGCGGATTCTTGTGGCGTTACCTGCAGGGCAATCGTGGGTGCTTCCAACTTTTCGGCATCGTTCCCCGTGGCCGCGGAGGGCGGCGTGCTGACGTGTGGCCGCGGAGGGGCCGTCCGCACCGGCGCCAATTGGCCTGGAAAAGGAGGCAATTCGAGCTGTAGTTCCGGGACCAAATCATCAGGAACACTGCCCATCTCCGCCAAGCGTGGTTGCGTTACCGGCCTCACCTGCACCTCAGTAGCCCAGGGAATAGCCGGACGTTTCCTCATGCTGCATCCACCCAGCACGCCTGCAGCGCAACAGAGAAGAACAACCGCCGAATGAAAAGAGCTGCGCGGCGACACCAAGAGGGACCGGACTGGGTTTTCCGTCATGTTCAGGCCGCGAGTGGCAATTCGATTCGGAACGTCGTGCCCCGGCCGACCTCCGAAGTAAAGTCTATCGAACCATTGAGAAGCTGCACAATTCGAAACGTGCTCGCAAGTCCGATTCCGCTGCCTCCCGGACGCGTGGTGAAAAACAATTGAAAAATCTTCTGGCGGTTTTCCGGTGCAATGCCTTTGCCGGTATCGCCCACGCTAATTTCCGCCATTTCGCCGCGGCGGCTCAGCACCAGCCGCAATTGGCCGCCGATGGGCATGGCTTCCGCCGCATTCAGCACCAGATTCAGCACCGCCTGCTTGAGCAGCGCGCGATCCACGTACACCTCCGGCACATCGATCGGCAGCAACTGCGCCAGTTGGATGTTGGATTTCTGAAGCTGCGGTCGCGCGACCTCCAGAACGTCTCTCAAAAGCTCCGCAAGTTGCGTGGGCTCCAGCCTGATATCCATCGGCCGCGTGAAATCGAGGAAGCGCTTCACCACCGCGTCCAGCCGGTCGATCTCTTTATCAAGCACTTGCACGGCCTGCTGTGACGCGCTGTCTCGTTCCGCGGGGAGCGATTCCTTCAGGTTTTCCAGCCACAGCCGCATCGAATTCAGCGGATTTTTCACTTCGTGCGCGACGCCCGCGGTGATGCGCCCCAGCGCCGCCAGACGTTCGCTCACCTGAAGCTGAGTATTGATGCTTTCCAGCGAGTCCAGGTCCCGCAGCGTCACCAGCGCCCCCATGCGTTCGCCATCTTCCTGGATGGCCTGCACGCTGACGCTCACGCGCTTCGGCCCTTCGCTCGTCTGCAGCTCCGTTTCAGCCGCCACTTCACTCAGCTCATCGCTTTCGATGTGCAGCGCATCGTGAAGTGGATGGCCGGGAGGAAAGATTTCCGTCACGCGCCGCCCCAAAAATTGCCCCGCGGGAGCGCCCAGGAATTTGTCCGCCGCGGGGCTGATCATCACCGCCCGCGAATCCCGCGTGAACAACAGCAAGCCGTCCTCAAGCCCGGCCATCACCGAATTCATATTTTCGCGCATGGTGCTGAAGATTTCATGTACGCCGCGCAGTTGCTGCCCGACTTGGGTAATCTTTCGGCTCACCAGTCCGAGTTCGTCCCCACTTCCAGCTAATCCCTTCGTCTCCGGCGAAGGTGCGTCATATTGCCCCGCCGAAATTCGGTCCAACTGCGCGGAGATATCTTGCAAGGGGGCCAGCGTGGCCCTGCTCACGATGGCCGCAAGCAGCGTTGAAACCACGACCGCCAGAAGCGCAATCGTCCCCGAAGTCCAAAGACTCGGGGAGATTTCATTCAAGAGCAAGCCGGCGTTCAGCGCCACCCGTACTTCACCGTACGGCTGGTGCTCATTGCTGAACGGAAAATCGAGTTCGAATACTCTTGAGGGCCCGGAAAGTACCTTCACCTGATGCAGGAAATTTCGCTGCACCAGCTGCGAGAGCGGTGTTCTTCGCGGCAGAAACGATCCCGGCAGGTTTTCGTCGGTCGAGACAAGCACCATTCCGTCAAGGTCCGTGATGGAGACTTCGTAAATCAGGGGGTTTACCCTGGCGGCCTTGAGTTGCGTGCGCAGTCCTTCGTTGATTTCAAAGGCGTGTCTCACAAAATCATGGATTTCCTGGGGAGCGTCTGAGGCCGGCCGCCAACCCCGTTGTCCGGCCTCCAGCAGCGCGTGATTGGCCTGCAGGAACACTTGGTTCGCTAAGTCATCCGCTCGTGTCTTGGTGGCCTGCAGGAGTTGATCGAGGAGCTGCGCCGCGAATACGCCAGACAAGACCGCTGCGACGAGCAGCACCAGCCCCGTCATCACCAACGTGAGTTTTGTCCGCAGCCGCAGCTGCATTCTTCGTCCTTACTCCGTTTCGGCGCGATCGCCGCCGTATTCTTTCAGCTTATTATGAAGTGTTTTCAGGCTGATGCCGAGCAGTTCCGCCGCCCGCGTTTTGTTGTTCCCGGTGGCGCCCAGCGTCTGTAGGATCAGCACGCGCTCCATTGCATCGACCGTTGTTCCCACGGGAAACTTGATCGCCGAAAGATCGCTCGGCCCTTTCGCCGCCGTCCTTCCGAACTCTACCGGGAGGGACGCGCGCGTGATCAAATCTTTCTCGCACATGATCGTAGCGCGCTCCAGCACGTTGCGCAGTTCGCGGATGTTTCCCGGCCAGGTGTGCCCCATGAAAATGTCCAGCACTTCCGCGCCAATCCCGCGCACATGCTTCCCGTGCTTGGCGTTGACGTCGCGCAGAATATGCTCGACCAGCAGCGGAATATCGTCCTTGTGTTCCCGCAGCGGCGGCAAGTTGATGTGAAACACATTCAGGCGAAAGTAGAGATCTTGCCGCAGTTGGCCGCTGCTGACCGCCTGCTCGGGTTCCTTGTTTGTTGCCGCGAGAACGCGCACGTCCACCGGTGTCTCACTCTTGCTCCCCAGGCGGCGCACTTTGCGGTCTTCCAGAACGCGCAATAGCTTCGCCTGCGTTGGCGCGGGCATCTCGCCGATTTCATCCAGCAGCAGCGTTCCCGCATCCGCAAGCTCGAAGCAGCCGATGCGCCGCTCCGCCGCGCCCGTGAAGGCGCCGCGCTCGTGGCCGAAGATTTCGCTCTCCATCAACGTCTCGGGAATCGCCGAACAATTGATCGCCACAAACGGTCCATTGGCCCGCGCCGATAGCTTGTGCAGTGTCCGCGCGACGATTTCCTTGCCCGAGCCCGTCTCTCCCGTGATCAGTACCGACGCCGAACTCGGCGCGGCCATCTCCACGATGCGCATCACGTCCTGCATCGGCTTCGACCCCCCGACGAGGTCGCCCAGTCGTCCCGTCTCGCGGAGTTGCCGCTGCAGAACCGCCAGTTGCCGTGCATCTCGTGCCTTGCCCAGCGCCCGGTCCAGCAGCGCCCGCAGTACCGGCCCCTTCAGCGGCTTTTCGATGTACCAGAACGCACCCGCCTCGATCGCCGCCACCGCGCGTTCTTCGCTCCCCTTGCCGGTAATGACGATGGCCGGCACATCGCAGAGTTCCGGCCCGAGCTGCTTCAGCAGGTCCAGCCCATTCATCCCGGGCAATTCGACGTCCGCGATCAGCGTGTCTGGCTTGTAACTCGCAAATTTCGCCAGCGCTTCTTCCGCCGTTCCCACGCCCACAACGTCGCAGCCCCAGCGCTGCAGAAGCTGTTCGTAGCCCTTTCGCGCATTGTCCTCATCTTCGACGATCAGCACGCGGTCCTTACGCTCCACCATCTCGGTGGCCCGCACCGCCGCACGAGTCTCTTCCCCCATGGGTTTCAGCCTCTCTTCGGCATGCTCTTGATGGATGGCCCACGCACCGATTTGCTAGACACCTCGACTCTAACAAGCTGCCAGCCGCTTGCCAAGTTCTTAGCAATCTGCCGAAAATACTTGTGAAAAGTTCCCTTAATTGTCATCCTGAGCGAAACGAGGGAGCTGCTTCCCGTCTGCACCAGTCGCCTGGCCTCCCGCTCGCCTGTTGGTGCCGGGAAATTCTTCGAGATTTCGATGCGGCGCCCGCACCACCCCCTGCCGGCCCGGCCACACCACGCATTTGTTCAGATATTGGCAGCGCCAGGGTCAAAAAAAGACCGCTATTGCAGGACAAGCCGCACGCGCTCATAATTGTAGTTTGGAGCATCATTATGCAATTCAGCGCTGATAACACCCCTCTCCAGCACGTAGACGAGTGGGACGAGTTTGTAGCCACCCGCTATCGTCAAGGAAAATCGGAAGAGGAATTCCGCAACTATAAGGCCGACGCCAATCCCACCGTAACGGAGTTTTACCGTCAGAACCACGCCCACCAGACGCTTGATTTTATCTTGAGCAAGAAGTCGGAATATTGCGGCTTGCATCGAGACAAGAAAAGCATTTGGGAAATGGCCGAGTATCTGAACACCCTGGTGGACGACAGCGACCCCGATACCGATCTCACCCAGATCGAGCACCTCCTTCAGACCGCCGAAGCAATTCGCAAGGATGGTCATCCGCGTTGGTTCATCCTCGCCGGCTTTGTCCACGATCTTGGAAAAGTGCTCTGCTTGTATGGGGAGCCCCAATGGGCAGTGGTGGGCGATACCTTCCCTGCCGGCTGTGGATACTCGGATCAGATCGTTTTCCCAGAATTCTTTGCGGCCAACCCTGATAGCAAGATCCCCGACTACCAGACCGAGTATGGCATCTACGAGCCGAACTGCGGGCTCGATAAGGTCCACCTCTCGTTTGGACATGATGAATACATCTATCAGGCGACGCGGAGGTATCTGCCGGAACAGGCCCAGTACATGCTACGGTATCATTCCTTTTACGCCGCGCACCGGCACGGTGCTTACCGGCATCTGATGAACGAACAAGACGAGCGCATGTTTGAGTGGGTTCGGAAATTCAATCTTTACGATCTGTACTCGAAAGGCCGCGAGCGCCCCAACACGCAAGAGATTCTTCCTTACTACCAAGACCTCGTATCAGACTTTTTTCCTGACAAAATTGCCTGGTGATTGATAGATGGCGCGGCCGCGTACGCCGGGAGCGTTTTGCAATCTAGGGGTGCCACCGCACGGCAGATCTATTTGCTGGTCTTCAATGGCGACGCGGCAGTCACGATAGCCAAAAACCTTGGCGCGAAACTCCGCGCCTTGCGGTGATGGCGTACCCGCAAGGCGCTGCCTTCGCAGTTTTGCTACAGCGCGTCGCTGATCTCCATTCAGCCCAATCCCGGTAGGATTCCGGAAAAATGCCAGTCGGCTATACACAGCTGACTCCGGCAACTGTCCTACGGTGAGGGATTTCGACCCTGCCAAATGGTCCTTCCCTTGTGATCTATGTAGGCCGCCTTTCCGTCCTTCCAGGTGCCGACGTGGGCGAGGCCCTCGTGAAAAGGCTCGGCATCATCCCAGCTGGGCTTGATCGCCCAATGGCCGTTCCGGTCCACATAGCCGAACTTCCGTCCAGACTGGTCGCGATCGGCTGACACGAGCGAGAGCCCGTCGGAGAGCGGCTCGGCAAAGGCGATGCCCGCTGGAAATTCAGCGGTTACGGCGCCCGCTTTATCTATGAACATCCAGTGCCCCTCCAACTGAACCGCCGCAAGCCCTTCGGCAAACTCGCCTCCCTGATCGTAGTGCGGCTCAATGGAAATGTTCCCCTCAAGATCCATGTAGCCCAGCTTACGGTCCTGCCGGACGGCAATCAGGCCTTCGGAGAAGCGGATGCCGTCGAGAACGAGCGACTTCCTCGGCAAGAAAGTTCCCGAGGTATCAATCAGCCAGTCATCGAAACCCTCTCGGACGCCCTTCTTGACGCGCGCGCGGCCCTGGGCGAAAGGAAAAGCCAGGAAGTAAGGGCCCAAGACAAGGTTTCCGGAACGATCGTAGAAGCCGAAGCCTTCGGCGGGTTCCTTCTGTCCGAGGAGCAGGCCATCGGGCCCGTCCGCGGCCGAAAGGGAGCGAAAAAGAGGCTGCGTGACCCAGGAGCCGCTTGCATCGATGAGACCTACGGGATGATCGGGCAGACCCGTATCAACTATAGCGACGCCATTGCGGAAACTTTGGACCGTGCGGTAGCGAATGGGAATGACTTCCGATCCGTTGCGATCGATGTAGCCCCATCTCCCCTCGCGTTTGACGGCCGCGAGCCCTTCAGAATAGGGCTGCGCGGCCTCGAAGCGCGGTGGGATTATGATTTTTCCGCGGTTATCGATAAATCCCCAGGCGGTTCCCAACGGTGCGGGAAGGAGTGGGTTCATGCCTGACGTCTGCTCGGACGTCTGCTGGCGACCGCACGCCGTGACGAGCAACGCGAGGATGACCACAAACGCGACCGGACGGCGGCCATGCATCCATCGGCAAAAATCATGTAAGCTACGCATAAGTGTCTAAGCCATGAGAAACCGGTCCGCTGCGCTACTTTTGTTTTTGTTCGTGCTAGCGGCTTCTTCCTGTTCGCGCAAGCCCAAACGCGCGTTCCCACTGGTTCAGAAATATACCACCCAGGCGGGAGATCTGTTCTATTTCCGGCCACGCGACGGACAATTCGTTTTGCTCGAGCGCCGCAAGGCACTGGCCGTGGCAGTGGCGCCAGAGCCCGATATTGAAGCCTACTCCTACGATGACCAAATCACGGTGGGCCAGCCGCAGGGCGACATGTTGCACAGCAGGGTCTTTATAGAGAAAATCGGCGCCCAGCAGGCCCTGGCCATTACCGCCGATGGACGGACTCTGGCGGGCGGCGATGCGAACGGCATAGTCACCCTTTGGGGGATCCCGACTGGGAATCTAACACTTCATTTGGATGTGCCGGCGTCCATTCTCTGCCTGGCTTTCTCCCCTGATGGAAATTGGCTCGCAATCGGCTTGGCCAAACCGGCTGGCGAACCCGCCGACACCGTGTGGCTCTATGAAATCCACGCCCACGGTCCGCACCGCAGCTTCGGCCGCACTGCCGTCCCGGCGCTCGCCTGGTCGCCGGACGGCCGTTGGCTGGCGGCGGGACTTGATGACGGCTCGGTGCTCTTGAGCGAGAGCGGCGCCGATCGCGAACCGCAGCGAATTGCGTTGTCCACGTCCCCGGTCACCGCGCTTGATTTTCATCCCTCAGGACAATTCCTGGTATCGGCGCATGCCGACAAACGCGTGCTGCTTTCCAAACTGCCGACAGGAGAGCGCTGCTTTACCTTCGAGCCGGCCCTGCCGCCGAATCCCCTTTTTCCCCGAGTCATCGAACGTGTCGCCTTCGACAGAAACGGAGTTCGCTTGGCAGCTGCCTATGCCGAAGGCGACTTCAGAATCTGGGACTCGTCTGCTTTACTCCAATAGGCCTTGGATTCTAGACCGGAGTCCCGGCCTTTCGGTTTGCGTGCAGGATTGGGCAGACCCAAAGAATGCCAGTTGGCTCGCACCTTCGGAAGTGACGCGGGACAAACGAGCTAAGATTTTTGAGCCAAGCGGAGAAGCCAGTTCTTTCGTTTCATATCCTTGCGCACTTTTTGTGAAAATACGCGGCATGGAGTACCTCCACTTTTTGTATCTCTTAGGAAAGCGCCGGCGGGGTGGGGGACTCGTCCCGAATTGGAGCGTGCCCATGAATCGTCCGACATCCCATGAGGATAGCCGTTCAATCCCCAAAACGGGATTGAAACCTAAACTGGCCATGCAGACTGTCTCCCTGGTACCGCTTCCCTATCTGCACCGCGGAGTTCGGAGATTCTCTATTCGCTTCTTACCGAGCGGGCCGTAAAGCCTCGGCGTTTTAATCCGGGGATATAAGGCCCCTTATAAGGCCCTGTCGCGCTTGATT